>NZ_JANPLK010000018.1 GCF_031426495.1 Gemmatimonas sp.
GCACTGCCCTCGCTCTCGTATTCCGCCGCCTGCTGCAGGAACGCATCGAGGTCGCCGTCGTCGGCACCGCCCGCCAGCTTGAAGAAGCTGCGCATCGCCAGCGTCGTGTCCTGCACGGCGAGCAGCGCCGCGCGGTCGCAGCTCAGTTCCGCCTTGCGGCTCCACTCCAGCAACGCGAGGTGGAAGGGCGCGAACGCTAGCCCGGCAAGGAACGGCAGCGCACTGAAGCCGACCATGCTGACGATGATCGCGATGGTGCGATACACCATGTGGCCGCTCGCGATGTGCCCCACTTCGTGCGCCAGCACGAAGCGCTGCTCGTCCTCCGTCAGCAGCTCCATCGTCTCGGTGTTGACCACGATGAACGGCCGCTCGAACCCGACCGCGGTGGCGTTGACGGTCGGCGACAGCGTCACGTAGAGATCCGGAATCTCCGACACGTCGAGTGCCGCGCACGCCTCGCGCAGCAGCGCGTGCAACCGCGCATGCTGCGTGGGCCCGGTGCGCACCGCATTCGCCAGGAAGAGATGCCGCAGGCCGCGCTCGCCGAAGAAGCCGGCCACCTTGCGCACCACGTCGTCGAACCCCGGGATCGCGCGCAGGGTGTGAAGCGCCGCGCGATCGGCCGGATGCTCCCAGGACGTCGATGCGATCTGGGGAAGCGGGGTCACAACCATGACGAACCTCGTCGCTCGGGGATGCTCGATGAACGGCCGCCAATGCCGGCAGGCCGCAGTGAAGACGGACGCGGAGCGCTCCGAGACTCGGGAGGGCAGGGAGCCATTCGCTGCGAACCGTCGCACCGGATGGACCCCCTACGCATGGAGGCGCGCCGCAGTGTCACCCGTCACGGCGACGGGGTCAGAGCCCGTGGAGCGCCTGCTCCAGGTCACCAAGCAGATCGGCAGCGTCCTCGACGCCCACCGATAGGCGAACCAGTCCCTCCGTAATGCCCAACTCCGCCCGCCGGTCCGCCTCCACCGATGCATGCGTCATGCTGGCCGGATGACTGATCAGACTTTCGACCCCGCCCAGGGACTCGGCGAGGCTGAACAGGCGCACCCGGTCGAGCATCGTCTTGACGCGCTCACGCGTGCCCAGCTCGATCGAGATCATGCCGCCGAAGCCGCTCATCTGCCGCGCCGCCAGCGCATGCTGCGGATGCGATTCCAGCCCCGCGTAGAGCACCCGCTCATGGCCGAGTCGCGTGGCCAGCCAGCCGGCGACCTCGCGGCCGTTCGCGTCGTGCGCCTTCATGCGGATGGCGAGCGTCTTGGTGCCGCGCAGACAGAGCCAGGCGTCGAAGGGGCCGGGCACGGCGCCCGCCGCATTGAGGATGAACTGCAGGCGAGTCGCGAGCTCCTCGTTCGATGTGACCGCGATGCCGCCGATCATGTCGCTGTGGCCATTCAGATACTTCGTGCTGGAATGCCAGACGATGTCCGCGCCCGTCTCGAGCGGACGCTGGAAGATCGGCGTCGCGAAGGTGTTGTCCACGATCAGTAGCGCCTGGTGTCGCTTGGCGATGTCGCTCATGGCGGCCAGGTCAGTGAGTCGCATCAGGGGGTTCGTCGGCGTCTCCACGAGCAGTGCTCGGGTGGACGGCGTCATCGCATCGGCCACCCGCTGCGGATCATCCGTATCCACGTAAGTGAACGACAAGCCAAAATGACGCAGGATTCGATCGAACAGACGGAACGTGCCACCGTACACGTTCTCGCCGCACACGATGTGATCGCCGGCGCGGAACAGCTTCATGATCGAGTCGAGGCAGCCCATACCGCTGCTGAACGCGAACCCGTGCGTGCCGCCCTCGAGCGTCGCGACGTTCCGTTCGAGCGCCTGTCGGGTGGGATTCTTCCCCCGGGCGTATTCGTACCCCTTGTTGACGCCGATGCTTTCCTGCACGTAGGTGGACGTGAGGTAGAGCGGCGTCATGATGGCGCCCGACACCGGGTCGGGGCGCTGGCCAGCGTGGATGGCGCGAGTGGCCATGCCACCCGTGAGGTCTTCGTCGTAAATGCGCGTCATGGGCTCCGTGTGGTCCGAGGCGAACTTGGGGCGGAAGCTACTGTCGCGACCGAGCGTCGGCGAGTTGTGCCGCTCGGATTCCGTCGCGATGCACGGCCACGTCCCACCGCACTGCAGCCTCAGGCCGTTGTATGGCCCACGCTGCCGCGCGATCCGAAGCCGGCGGCCTGATGCGCTTTGCCAGTGCCCTCGCCGGCGCGCCGCGCCGCTGCCTGATCGTGGACGACGAAACCTCCATGCGCTCGGTGGTCCGTCGTCTGATGCAGGCAGAAGGCTTCGAATGCCTCGAAGCGAGCTGTGGCGCGGATGCGCTCGAGGTGCAGGCGGCCACGCCGTCGCCGCTGGTGCTCTCGGACTTTCATATGCCCGGGATGGACGGCGCGCAGCTGCTCACGCAGATCCGCTCGCGCTGGCCCGAGACGGCGGTGGTCATGATCACCGCCGTGTCCGATGTCGATCTGGCGGTGCGTTGCCTCGATGCCGGTGCGCTCGACTACCTCACCAAGCCCTTTGCGATCGAGGAGCTTCGCGCCCGAGTGGTGCAAGCGCTCGAGAAGCGCCGTCTGCTCATCGAGAATCAGGCGTATCGGTCTGACCTCGAGGCACGTGTCGCGCTCCAGGCGCGCAAGTACGAAGAGCTATTCCTCGCGGCCCTGCAGTCGCTGGCGGAAGCGCTCGAAGTGAAGGACTCCTACACGTGGGGGCACTCCACGCGCGTGAGTCGCTATGCGATGGCGATTGCGCGCGAACTGCACGTCGCACCGGCGTTGCTCCACGAGCTCGAGCTGGGTAGCCGCTTGCACGACATCGGTAAGATCGGCGTGCGCGAATCGGTGCTGAACAAAGCGGGACCCCTCACGGATGCCGAGTATGCGCACGTCATGGAGCATCCGGTCATCGGGTGGCGACTGCTGGCGCCGCTGTTGGGCGACATGCCGCACGCGTTGGCGGTGGTGCGCTCACATCATGAGCGATTCGACGGCTACGGTACTCCCGACACGTTGCGTGGTCACGAGATCCCGCTCGAGGCGCGGATCACGGCGGTGGCCGATTCCTTCGACGCCATGACCAGCGGCCGCCCGTATCGCGATGGCATGCACGTCGAGGACGCCGTGACGGAGTTGAGGCGCTGTGCCGGATCGCAGTTCGATCCGACGTGCGTGGCCGCCTTCGAGCGGGCGCTGGCCAGCGGTGCGATCCCGCATCCTGATCGCAGCGTACAACGGCAGACCCGCCTGCAGGTCGTGGCTTAAGCGAGCACCAGATGTCCGTCGCGTAGCCGTTGCACGGCAGTCTCCGCATGGACCGCCGTGCTACGCATTCCGGTCGCGGTGTTCCATCGGCCCGCCACCAGCGAGACACCCTCGCGTTCGATCGCTCGACACACATCGTCCACCGACGTCGGCGACAGCATGGTGACGCGACCGCCGGCCAGGAGCGGCGCGAACAGGCCCACTGCGAGTGCGTCGATATCCTCGCTGAGCCGCACGGTCAGCACATGGTCCACCGGCGTGAGGAGCAAGTCGGTGACGGCGGTTCTGGCGGCAGCAATCAGCTCACGGTGCGAACGGTTGAGGCGCTGCCGGGATGGCTGATACGCTACGAGGCACTCCTCGTCGCGCCCTTCCGTGGCCGTATCACCCTCCAGCGAGAGCCCGTGGTGTGATCCCAGGTCCACGTCGTGCGTGCGGCCGGGCACGATCACGCGTGCCTGGCGCGGCGCGTCATCGAGCAGCACCACGGGCATGCCCTCAGGAAGCCGCGCGGCCAGCGCCTCAAGCGTGAAGACAGTCCCCACGTTGGCGTCGGCCAGCTGCCACGCGATCGCGTCGGGCGACTCACCAATGTTGAGCAGCAGGGCGCCGCGCCCATCGGATGCCGCCAGCGCCACCAGAAGGGCGGGGCCGTCGGGCACAAAAATGGCAGATCGCTTGCCTGTCAATGCCCGGACCAGCGCGGCCGATCGCGGCAGGAGCGTGAGTCCGGCGGCCACGAGTTGCGACGCCTCAAAGGCGCCAAGACGACCGCCGCCAGCGGCGATCGCGAGGGGAAGCAGGGCGAGCGGATCGGACATGTGCGAAGAGACTAGCGCACTGTGGGGGCCTGTGCCACCGCCGTAACGGGAGCCGACCTTGGATCGTCTACCGGCGGGACTCCGTCGGGACTCTGTGCTGTGCGGATGCGTCAGCGTTCATGCACGTGTTGGCCGGAAGCGGGTCTGCCTCTAGCTTTCGGGATTACCCGAAAACACGCCGATTTACCGAGGAATCCGATGGCTTTTGAAGGGCTGATGGTGAGTGTGTCCGGTGTGCGCGGACGTGTCGGATACGGACTGACGCCTGAAGTCGTGGCGACATTCGCTGCCGCCTTCGGGGCCTGGGCTGCACGACACGGCGGACGCACGATCGTCGTGGGGCGTGACAGTCGTGTCTCCGGACCGATGTTCACGCGCATCGTGCATGGCGCCTTGGAGTCGGTCGGCTGCACGGTGATCGACATCGGCATGGCACCCACCCCCACCATTCAGCTGGCGGTCGAACATCACCATGCTGCCGGCGGCCTTGGCATCACGGCCAGCCACAACCCGATCGAGTGGAACGCCCTCAAGTTCATCGGTCCGTCTGGGCTCTTCCTGTCGGCCGACGAAGGCGCTGAAATGCGGGCCCTGATGGAGAGCGGCATCCCGCGCGCCACGTGGGACGCACTCGGCGAGATCGTGCACGACACCGAGGCGGTCCAGCGTCACATCGATCAGGTGCTGGCGCTGCCATACCTCGACGTAGCTGGCATCAGGGCCCGTCGTTTTCGCGTGGCGCTCGACTGCTGCCGCGGCGCCGGGGGCGTGATCATGCCGCAGCTCCTCACCGAGTTGGGCTGTGAGGTGTATGCGATCAACATGGAGGCCGACGGACAGTTTCACCGTCCGCCGGAGCCAGTGGCCGAAAACCTCGGTGAGTTGGCGGCACTGGTGAAGGCGACCGAAGCCGATATCGGGTTCGCGACCGACCCCGACGTGGATCGCCTCGCGCTCGTGCTCGACAACGGCATTGCACCGGGCGAGGACTACACGCTCGCGCTGGCGGCCCGTACCGTGTTGCGGCATCGTCCCGGACCGGTGGTGACCAACCTTTCCACCAGCAAGGTGGTGGCCGACGTCGCCCGCGACGCGGGCGTGCCCTTCCATTTCGCCAAAGTGGGAGAAGTGAACGTGGCGATGACCATGCGTGATCTGGGCGCGACGATCGGTGGAGAAGGTAATGGCGGCGTCATCCTTCCGGAAATGCACTTGGGGCGGGACGCGCCCGTCGGCGCGGCGCTCTTGTTGCAATTGATGCTGGAGGAAGCTCGACCGTTGTCCGCCGTGATCGCCGAGCGGCCGAAGTACGTGATCGTGAAGGACAAGCTGGATCGTCCAGAGGCACCGCTCGACGCTGTATATGTGGCCCTGCGTGCGGCGTTTCCCGACGCAGTGGCCGATACTCAGGATGGACTCCGATTGGACTGGCCCGACCGCTGGGTGCACCTGCGCCCGTCGGGAACCGAACCAATCGTGCGCGTGATTGCGGAAGGTCCAACCGAGCAGGACGCGCGCACGTTGATCATGCAGGCCCGGGAGCCGCTGTCGGCTCTCGGATCACTCTAGACCTCGAACGACCATGTGCGGAATCGTCGGCTACGTTGGTGATCGGATCGCGACCCCCATGCTGCTCGAAGGGCTGAAGCGCCTCGAGTATCGTGGGTATGACTCGGCGGGCGTCGCCATCATGAACGGCAAGGGTGTCGAAACGCGCCGTGCGGCGGGCAAGATCGCGCGGCTCGAAGCGGCGATCGCGATCGATCCGCCGCTCGGGACCATGGGCATCGCGCATACCCGGTGGGCTACGCACGGACCGCCAACCGAAATCAATGCACACCCGCACGCGAGCCAGAACGGCAAGATTGCGGTCGTGCACAATGGCATCATCGAGAACGCCACCGCGCTCAAGGCGGGACTGGAAGCGCGCGGCTTTGTGTTCAAGTCGGACACCGACACCGAAGTGCTCGCCCACCTCATCGAGGCGGCGTATGCCGGCAACCTCGAAGCGGCCGTGATCGAAGCGCTGCGCCAGTGTGACGGCACCTATGGACTGGCGGCGATCACGAGTGACGAGAAGGACAAGATCGTGGCCGCTCGCAAGGGTAGTCCGCTGCTGATCGGCGTCGGTGAAGGCGAGTACTTCATCGCATCCGATGCCTCAGCGATTCTGGCACATACGCGCAATGTGGTGTATCTCGACGACGGTGACATCGCGGTCGTGACTCGCGATGGCTACAAGGTGATGGACCTCGATTCCGCGATCCGCGACAAGCCGGTGACGCGCATCGAGTGGGACTTGCAGCAGATCGAGCGTGGCGGCTATCCGCACTTCATGCTGAAGGAAATTTTCGAGCAGCCGACCACGGTGGAGAACACCATGCGTGGCCGTCTGATTCTCGAGGAGGGGTTCTCCAAGCTCGGTGGTCTGAACATCTCGAAGGAAGACCTGCTCAAGGTCGACAACATCATCATCACCGCCTGCGGCACGAGCTGGCACTCGGCGCTCATCGGCGAAATGATGATCGAAGAACTCTGCCGTATCCCGGTGGAAGTGGAGTACGCGTCGGAATTCCGCTATCGCAATCCGATCGTCACGCCGACCACGCTGTGCATCGTGATCTCCCAGTCGGGAGAAACGGCGGACACGCTCGCCGCCATGCGCGAAGCGAAGCGTCGTGGCGCCCGCACACTCGGACTCGTGAACGTGGTCGGCTCCACGATCGCGCGCGAAGATGATGGCGGTATTTATCTGCACGCCGGGCCGGAAATCGGTGTGGCGTCGACCAAGGCGTTTACGAGCCAGGTCGTGGCGTTGGCGCTGTTCACGCTCAAGCTCGCGCGCCTCAAGAATCTGAGCGTGGCCCGCGGCCGCGAGATTGCGCAGGCGCTGGCCGACTTGCCGGCGCAGATCCAGTCGATTCTGGATCGCGCACCGGAAATCGAGGAGCTGGCCGAAGAATTCAAGCGCGCGTCCAATTTCCTGTACCTCGGACGTGGCTACAACTTCCCGGCCGCGCTCGAAGGCGCGCTCAAGCTGAAGGAAATCTCGTATATCCACGCCGAGGGCTATCCGGCGGCCGAGATGAAGCACGGGCCCATCGCGCTCATCGACGAGATGATGCCGGTGGTGTGCATCGCCCCGCACGACGCGGTGTTCGACAAGATCACGTCGAACATTCAGGAGGTGAAGGCGCGCAAAGGCAAGATCATCGCGATCACCACCCGCGAAGAGCCGTCGCTGGCCGGCAAGCTCGATTACGAGTTCCGGATCCCCGAAACGGTCGATCTGCTCACGCCGATCCTGGCCAGCGTGCCGCTGCAGTTGCTTGCGTACTACATCGCGGTCAAGCGTGGCTGCAACGTCGACCAGCCGCGGAACTTGGCCAAGTCGGTGACGGTGGAGTAACTGTTTCGGATACCCCCCACGGGCGCTTAGCTTTCGGGATGACTGACGCTGTCTCCCCCGAAGTCGCCGCTGAGCGCCTCACGCACGAAATCTCCCGTCGCCGGACTTTTGCGATCATTTCGCACCCTGACGCCGGGAAGACCACGCTCACCGAAAAGCTGCTGCTGTACGGCGGCGCCATCCATCTGGCCGGCTCGGTGAAGGCGCGGCGGGCCACACGGCACGCCACGTCCGACTGGATGAAGCTGGAGCAGGAACGCGGCATTTCCGTCACCAGCTCCGTGCTGCAATTCGAGTACCTCGGCTATCAGCTCAATCTGCTGGATACGCCGGGCCACGAAGACTTCTCGGAAGACACCTACCGTACTTTGGTCGCGGCCGACTGCGCCATCATGCTGCTCGACAACCGGCGTGGCGTGGAAGAGCGCACACGGCAGCTGTTCGAGGTGTGCAAGCGGCGTCGCACGCCGATTTTTACACTCGTCAACAAGTGCGACCGCCACGGCGAAGATCCGCTCAAGCTGATTCAGGATGTCGAAGCCGATCTCGGCATCGACTGCTTCGCGGCCACATGGCCGGTGTTCGACAACGACATCTTCGTGGGTGTGTACGACCGCCTCAAGCGCGAAGTGCATTTGTTCGAGCGCAGCGGGGACCGCGGCGCGACGCGCGCTGACGACACCATCGTGAGTATCGACGACGTGGCGCTCATCGAGACCATGGGCGAGAGCGCATTCGATCGTCTCATGACCGATATCGACCTGCTCGATGCAGCCGGCCACACGTACGACCACGACCGCGTGATCGACGGGTCGCTCACACCGGTGTTTTTTGGCTCCGCACTCACGAACTTCGGCATCGAGCCGTTCCTGCGCGAGTTTCTCGAATTGGCGCCTGCGCCGGGGCCGCGTGAGACGAACACCGGCAACGTGGATCCGGAGAGCACCGATTTCACGGGCTTCGTGTTCAAGATCCAGGCGAACATGGATCCCAAGCACCGCGATCGCGTCGCGTTCGTGCGCATCGTGTCCGGCCACTTCGAAGCGAACATGCAGGTGCTGCATCAGCGCAGCGGAAAGCCGATTCGCCTGGCCGCGCCGCAGCAGTTCATGGCGCGTGATCGCGTCAGCATCGAAGAAGCGTGGCCCGGCGATGTGATCGGCATCATGGACCGCGGCAATCTGCGCATCGGGGACACGCTCGGGGGCGACGGCAAGCTGGAGTTCCAGGGCATCCCTCGTTTCCCACCCGAGCACTTCGCCCGCGCCATCCCGGCCGACCCGCTCAAGCGCAAGCAGTTCGACAGCGGCTTGCGTCAGCTCACCGAAGAGGGGGCGGCGCAGGTGTTCTTCGCCGAAACATCGGCGGGTTCACAGCCCATCGTGGGTGCGGTGGGTCAGCTGCAGTTCGACGTGATGGCGTTCCGCCTCGAGCACGAGTACGCGGCGCCCTGCAAGTTCGAAAAGATGACATACCGTTGGCCACGTTGGATCACCGGCCCGAAGGCCGACGTCGAGCGGGTGGCCACGGGGCAGGGGCGACTCAAACTATTCGACCACAAGGGCCATGTCGTCGTGCTCTTCTCGGACGCGTGGGCGCTGCGCCGCGCCTTGCAGCACGAGACGAGCGTGGTCTTTCACGAGACTGCGCCGTAGCACGGTTGGCCACGGGCGCACGCGGTGTGACTTCACACCGGAAGTAGGCGCCGTGGTGAACGTGTGTGCGACAAACGGAAGTGCCGCTTCGATGATATCCGAAG
>NZ_JANPLK010000019.1 GCF_031426495.1 Gemmatimonas sp.
GATGACCGATTCCGCCGCAGCAACCGGGGCCCGAGCGAGGAGGACCGCAAAAAATATGAGTCTCTGTCTGAAAAGTCGCGCGACAAGTTCCGCGAGGCGCTGCGGGAGAAGTTCAGTGATGAAAAGTTCCGTAACGCGCCTGAAGAGGACCGCCGCAACGCTGTGCGGACCATCTTTGAAAAGATTGAGAAGGAAGACAAAGGCGGTCGTTAAAACCGCGCCACGTCTGTTCAGCATTTCACCACGATTTTCCCGACCCAGTTCATGCATCGCAGCTTTTTTGCCCTCGTCCTTTGCCTTTTTGCTTCTCCCCTTTTTGTGTAGGGACAGAACGCTCCTGAACCGCCTGTCCCCGTGGTGGCGCCAGCTACCCAGCCCCCGCCTTCGGAGCGTGGAGCCACCTTGGTAACGCCGCCGCCTGACGCTCCGGCCTCCGAGCGTGGTGCTACCCTGGTGACGCCCCCTGCTGGTGCCGGCCCCGGTGCTCCTGGCAGCGGCTTCGGCCCTGGAGGTGGCTTTCCGAGCGGGGGTGGACGTGGCGGCTTCGGACAGCAGGACACGACGCAGCTGCAACAGCAGCAGCAGCAGGACGACGCGCAGCTTGCCGGCGCGGCCGCGAATCGGCCGTCACGCGCTGCGGTGACCTGGTCGAGCGATTCGAAGGCATTTCACATCACGCGCACGGACAATCGCGGTGTGAAGGAGATGTACCTGGTGCGTTCGCTCACGGACCCGCGCCCGACGCTCATGTCGTACTCGTATCCGATGCCCGGCGAAGACAGCATTCCGAAGCCGGAACTCTGGACATTCCTGCGCGGCGACAAGACGGCGAAGAAGGCGCCGATCGACAAGTGGCGCGACCAGCGTTTGGTAGCCACACCGCAGGTTGGCGTAATCACCGGTGGTGGACGCGGTGCAGGTGCCGGTGGGCCCGGCGGCCCGGGCGCGGGTCAGGGCTACTTCGTTGGCAAGAAGGGCGACATGCTGCGCTTCGTGCGCCGCGACCGGTTGCAGCGCAACGTGGAGTTCGTGGAGCTCAACATCGCCACCGGCGCGAGCAAGACCCTCGTGAGCGATACCAAGGGCGACTTCGGTTCGCTCGAGATCCAGGCGCCGATTTACGTGAAGGAAGGCGGCGACTTCATCTGGTTCTCGGAGCGCGACGGGTGGGGCCACTACTATCTGTACAGCAACGATGGAAAGCTGAAGCGGCTGCTCACGCCTGGTGAATGGCGTGCCGATGCCGTCATGGCCGTGGACAGCATCCGCGGCATCGCATGGATTCGCGGCGAAGGGCGCGAGAAGGGCGAGAATCTGTACAACCAGCACCTCTATCGCGTCGGCCTGTACGACGGCAGCATCGCGCTGCTCGACGGCGGCAACTTCAACCACAACTCACTGCCGTCGAAGAATCGCAACTACATCGTCGACATGGCGTCGCGTGTCGACACGGTGCCGCGTGTCATCCTGCGCGACGGTTTGACCGGACGCCCGGTGATGGATCTCGAGGAAGCCGACCTGTCCGCGCTCAAGGCAGCGGGCTGGAAGTATGCGGAGACATTCGAGGTGCTCGCGGCCGATGGGGTGACGCGCATCTTCGGCAACATGTGGAAGCCGTTCGACTTCGACAGCACGAAGAAGTATCCGATCATCACGTACGTGTATCCGGGCCCGCAGACCGAAGGTACGACCACGGGCTTCAGCGTGCGCGGCCCGCTCATGCAGCTCGCGCAGCTCGGCTTCATCGTGATCGAAGTCGGACATCGCGGCGGCAGCCCGCTCCGCTCGCTCGCATATCATCGCTACGGCTACGGCAACATGCGCGACTATGCGCTGGCCGATAAGAAGTACGCGATCGAGCAGCTCGGTGCGCGCCACACGTTCATCGATCTCGACAAGGTCGGCATTTTCGGCCACTCCGGTGGTGGCTTCATGACCGCCGCCGCCCTGCTCCTTCCGCCGTACAACGAATTCTTCAAGGTGGGCTGGTCGGAATCGGGCAATCACGACAACAACATCTACAACCAGAACTGGAGCGAGTGGAACCACGGCGTGAAGGTCATCGCCAAGGCCGACAGCGCCGCCGGTGCGGTGCGTGCCGGTGGTACCGGCGCGGCGCGTCGTGGCGGACCTGGCGCGAACGCTGCTGCCAAGGAAGTGGTGCAGGATTCCACGAACGCCGACAAGATCAAGTTCGATATCCGCGTGCCCACCAACGATGAACTCGCCGGCAACCTCAAGGGCAACCTCGCCCTCGCCACCGGTGATCTCGACAACAACGTGCACCCGGGCGGCACGATCCGCCTGGCGAACGCGCTGATCAAGGCCAACAAGCGCTTCGACTTCTTCATCTACCCGGGTGAACCGCACGGCTACCGCGGCACGGGCCCGTACAACCAGCGCATGCTGATGGAGTACTTCGCCGAACACCTTTTGGGCGATTACTACCGCGGCAACGGCGAGATCAAGTAAGACACACCGAAGTCGCCGACTGCGCGCCTTTGCTCAGTCGGCGACTTCGGGAATTTCCACGAACTGTCCGCCGTGCAGCATCGTCCCGTCATAGTGCACGAAGAATGCGCGCACCGGACGACCATCGCCGTACAGGAATCGAATCTCGTTCAGTCCGTCGCAGTAGAACTGATTGCAGATGTCTGCCCGCATGTCGCGCGGGAGGGCGCACCCACCGGCCTGCTGGTAGATGCATCCCGAAGACATCGTGCGAGAGGGGACATGACCGAGATAGTCGGCGATCACCGCATCGTCCTCGCGACCGGGGTGTCGAAGCAGATACCGCGCCATGGAGTCCTCGCCGTGATACGCGTGATCACCACCACCGCGGCAGCAGTTGCCGCGACAGGCGCCACATCCGGCTCCCAAAATCGCCAGTTCGGCTCGACGCCGCGGCGTGAGCGGCTCCTCCTCCGGCGGTGCGACAGCGGCCAGCGAGGGCGCGGCCCCCACGGACAACCGCTGTCGGGCACCCGCGAGCTTTTTCCGCAGGTGCACTTCGAATTCGCGGCGGCGACGCGCCGGCAAACGCGTCACGCGGTCCGGATTCTTCGGTATCACCGACAATGCATAGCTCCGGCCTGCTGCGGCGGTCAGCCCCTGCGCGGCCGCCGCCTGCTCCTGATACGCGGGCGCCGTCGCGAGAATGGTCGCCCGCGCCTCGCGCAGGGCGGCCGTGGGACGCTCCACCAACAACACGTGCCGGCATCGCGCGCCGCCACAGTGCCGCGCCGCCCGCAGCAGTGGTGGTACCGGCCGTGTGCAAATCAGACACTTCTCGTGCGCGGGGATAGCCGCGAAGCGAAAGGCACAGATCGGCGATTCGCACACCACCGACGCGGCGGCGCGCCACGCAGGTAGGGCCTTCCCGCATATCGCACAATCCGATCGGTCCGTCTGCATGGCGGGTGGGATGAAGAAGAGTGGCGACGCGCGGTCGGGTCGCTCGGATAATCTGCGGACGCATCGGCGATCCCGCAGGAGCCTCCCCGGTGTCATCTTTGCTGTATGCAGCCAGACGTCCGAATTTCCGCCATCGCCCACGTCATTCAACTGGCGATCGCACCGGTCTTCATGCTCACCGGTATCGGCTCGCTGCTCGGCGTGCTCACGAATCGCCTCGGCCGTATCATCGACCGCGCGCGAGCCCTCGAAGACAGACTCATCGATGTCACGGGCGAGCACAAGCATGTGATGGGCTCCGACCTGAACATGCTGGCCCGGCGCGCCCGGCACATCAATCACGCGATCAGCCTGTGTACGATCGCCGCCCTGCTGGTCTGCCTGATGATCGCCATTCTGTTCATCAGCGCGTTCTTCACGGCGGACATTTCGCGCGTGGTGGCCACCTGCTTTGTCCTGTCGATGGCGGCGCTCATTGCCGGCCTCGTGAGCTTCTTGCGGGAAATTCAGCTCGCCATGCGGTCGTTGCGCATCGGGCCGCACTGACGGCATCCGTCGCGCCACGATACACGAGGGGCCACCAGCGCGACGCTGGTGGCCCCTCGTGCGATGCATGACGACCAGCGCCGTCTTAGTGAACCTTCACGACCTGCTCGGCCGCCGGACCCTTCTGGCCCTGCACGATGTCGAATTCGACACGCTCGCCCTCAGCCAAGGTGCGAAATCCGCCGCCCTGAATCGCCGAGTGGTGAACGAAGCAATCCTTCGAGCCGTCGTCGGGCGTGATGAATCCAAAGCCCTTGGCGTCATTGAACCACTTCACCTTGCCGGTCGTACGCATGGCACTGCTCCCGTTGCTGTGTGTTCGGAGTCCGGCCCTGCCGTACGCACCGAGCACTCGTGTGATTCGCGGACCAGACCCCCGCGTGGGTCGCCGATGCCGTGCGCCATCAGCTCAGCATCCAAACTCGAGACCGCCGTGTATACAAAAAGGGACCCGCATGTCGCCAGGTCCCCGAAGTCGCCTGCTGCGCGTTTCCCGCGCCGTGGCGCGGCTATCGTGTTTCGAATGCCCCACACGGTAGGGTCGACCTTGGGGAGTTGTCAACAGAATTTTTTCCCGGGCATTCAGCGCTCCAGACGCTCCGGCTGGACGCCTGACGCCCGGAGCCCCAGCTTCACGCCATGCCAATTCCCGCGCGCCCTCAGACACCACGGCGCACCGCATTGCTGCCTGCAGCCATCGCGCTGATCCTCACGGCGCCGGCGTCCATCGCCCCGGTGACGGCGACCGCGCAGAGCGTCGCGCCGGCGAGTCCCGCCCCGCGCCTCATGCGGGCCGGCGATGTGGACACGGTGCCACTCCGTGATGCAGGTGTGCGCATCGCCTACGGGCGCGACTCGTTGCAGTTCGGTGAACTCCGGCTCCCCAACGGCGCGACGAACAGCAATCGGGCACCGATCGCCATCATCATTCATGGCGGCTGCTGGTACTCGCCGTATGCCTCGGTTCGGAATAGCGCGCCGCTGGCCGACGCCCTCGCGCAGTCCGGGGTGGCCACCTGGAACGTCGAGTACCGGCGTTACAACAATCCGGGGGGCGGCTGGACCGGCACGTTTCGGGATGTCGCCGACGGGGCCGACTACGTCCGTACACTGGCCAAGCTCTATCCCATCGACACGACCCGCCTGGTGCTCGCCGGCCATTCCGCCGGCGGCCACCTCGCGCTCTGGCTCGCGTCGCGTCATTCGCTCGACCGCGCCAGTCCGCTCTTCGGCGGTACACCGATGTCCGTGCGTGGTGTCGTCTCCGTAGGCGGCATCGCGGATCTGCGCGAGTTCTACGGCCGCGAGCGGAACACATGCGGCAATCCCGCCGTGGAATCGCTGCTCGGTGGCGTTCCGGATAGCGTGCCGGCGCGCCTTCGCGACGCGTCGCCGATCGAGCGGCTGCCGCTGGGCGTGCCCTCCGTGCACATCGCCGGCGATCGCGATTTTATCGCGCCCATTGCCGTACGTGAGGCCTTCGCGACCGCCGCCACGGCGCGCGGCGACAAGGCACGCGTCCTCACCATCGTTGGCGACGGTCACTTCGAAGCCATGACGCCGTACAAGGCCGCCGGTCGCGCGGTGATCGACGCCATACGCGCCTTGCTCGGCTTGCCCCCCGCCGCGCACTGATCGCGTCGAGTCCGCCAACACCGTCACCTCCGTCTTGTCCATCGGCCTTTACAGGGGACTTCGATACCGGCAACATCAAGGAGCCCCCAACCGGAGTGCTCATGAAGGATTCGCAGCTCAAGGCGTTGCTCAAGAAGACGGCCGCCAAGGCGTCGCAGCAGAAGAAGCCCTCCCGCAGCCTGTTCGACCCCACACTCGAGGCCACCCGCGGCAAGAGCGAACCCCTCGAAGGCTCCGAAGCCGAAGGAATTTTCAAGGAGATGAAGCGCCGCGAGTTCTGACGCCGTAGGGTGCCACATGAGTACTGCTCCTGATCCGGCGTTCGTCGCGCTGCAGACCGCCCTCGCTGGCCGCTTCTCGCTCGAGAGTGAGATCGGACGCGGGGGGATGGGCATTGTCTATCTGGCGCGCGACGTGATTCTCGAACGTCCGGTCGCGATCAAACTGCTGGCGCCGGCCATCGCCGCGCGCGACGACGTACGGCGCCGGTTCCTGCGTGAAGCGCGCATCGCCGCCCAGTGCTTTCACCCGAACATCGTCCCCATTCACGGGGTCGAAGAGTCGGGCGATCTGGCGTGGTTCGTCATGGCGTACGTGCCAGGCGAGACGTTGGCCGATCGCCTGCGCCGGGTCGGACGCCTTCCGGGCGAGAGCATTCGCCGCATCGGTCGTGAGATTGGCTGGGCGTTGTCGTACGCGCACGAGCGCGGGGTCGTGCACCGGGATGTGAAGCCCGAAAACATCCTCCTCGAGCACGGCACCGATCGTGCCCTCATCGCGGATTTCGGCATCGCCTTTCACGACGACTCGTCGGCGCCGGCGATGGTCGGCGTACAGTCGTCGGGTGAAGTGGCCGGGACCGCGCGATTCATGGCCCCCGAACAGGCGCTCGGTGAGAGCCTCGATGGACGCGCCGACCTGTACGCACTGGGTGTGACGCTCTATCTCGCGGCCGCCGGTCGATATCCGTACGACGGCCACAGCGCGTTCGCCATTCTGGCCCAGCAGTCGGTCGCCCGCGCCCCGTCGGTGCGCACGCTCGCGCCACAACTCCCCGAGTCACTGGCGGACGCGATCGATCAGTGCCTCGCGACCAGCGTGGCCGATCGGTTCGATACGGCCGCTCGTTTCGTCGCCGCCATCGAGCGCACCCCGGAGGGTGGCGAACTGCCCGCCGAGGCCCGCGAAGTTCGACTCGGCGCGTCGGGCACCATGACGCTCGTGGAATGGGCAATCGCGATCGCCTTCGCCGGGTTCTTTTTGGTCATCGGAGAACGGGCGGGGTCACTTGGGCGCGGACTCCTTGTGGGCATGCTGCAGGGCGTCTCGATGCTGGCCGCCGCTGGCATCGCGTTGCGCGGTGGCGAGACCCTTCTGGCCGCCCGACGCGCCCTCACCCACGGCGTCTCCCCGCAGGATGTGGCCGACGCCCTCGCCCCGGGACCGTCGGCGCTACGCCATCCCATGGGGCCGCTGCGCAGTGCGGCCGTCCTCGGCTCCGCCTTCCTGCTCGCCATCGCTCAGGGGCACGTGGATCAGTGGTCGCTGCCGTCTGGACTCGAAACCCTCCTCAGTCTGATCACGTGGCTGTTGCCACCCATCATGATCAAACGCAGTCTCGCGGCCTCGCGCCAGACCGGTGGCTTCAGCGCCTGGTGCTACAGCTTCCTGCGGAAGCCGCTCGCCACGCGCCTCGTGGGCTGGCTCGGCGGAAAGACCGCAGTCAACGCCTGGCGGCCGGTACCGGCCGACGCACCCACCGAGATTCTGCTCGGCCAGGCCGCCGATGAGATCTTCGCGCGCCTGCCGGAGGCCGCCCGTCGGGATCTGCAGGCCCTTCCCGCCGCGGCCGCGGCCTTGGCGCAGGATGCCATCATCCTACGTCGCCGCGCGCTCGAGATCTCGGGAGAACAACGACTCCGGCGCGCCGCTACGCGGCCCGAGATGCCACGCGAGGAGCGGCAGGCCACCGAAGCCCTCGATCGCGAGCGCGAAGCCGTTCACGGGCGCCTGGGCGCCACCATCGCCGCCCTCGAGGCCATCCGACTCGACCTGCTCCGCATCGAGACCGGACGTTCGTTGCCGGGGAGCCTCACCGAACAACTCGAGGTCGTGCGCGATCTGCAGCGCCGGGTGGACGCGTCCGGCGATGTCGAACGTCTGCTCGCCCGCCCCGCCTTGCGACTCGCGTCAGAGCTCACGCCGGTGTGAGATTGCGGGACGGGCGCCTCTCGTGCTGCCCACTGATCCCGAACCCGGTCTCATATGACTCGCTCGACATTCCTGCTTGTTGCGTCGCTCACCGCCACGCTCACCGCCTGCGGCGAGAGTAAGTCGGCCCCCGCCGTGGAGAGCACCGCCGCGTCGTCCACCGCGTCCGCGACCGACACCATGAAGGTGCAAGGCATCTGGTCGGACAGCGTCACCGCTGAATCCGGTTATTTGGCGGAGTACGTGAATGGCAAGCTCGTCGTCATCGAAGAGCAGATGATGCTCGCCGACCGTACGCGCTCCGAGCGCGCGTACTTCTACAGCGCCGACTTCACACCGACACGCCTCTTCGAGCATCGCGCGCTCACTGCCGCGTCGAGCAACAGTACGCCGAAGACGCTGCACTCGCTCCTGAACATCTATCTCACCGGCGACAAGGTCGATTCTGCCACCAAGCAGGTGGATTTCGTAAAGAAGACAGTGCAGCCCTACGAAATCGAGAACATGCGCAAGCATGAGCGCGAGATCTTCGCCCGCGTGTCCACGACCTACACGGCCCCTCGCACCGACCGCTGACCATGACCGACTTCGAGACGCTGGGCGCCTTCTACCTCGGTAAGCGCTACGACCTCGCCGCCCGCGCGCGGCAGGACGACTTCGTGTTGTACGACGCGAAGGATCTCACCACGCATGCCGTGATCATCGGCATGACGGGCAGTGGGAAAACCGGTCTCGGCGTCGGTATCATCGAGGAAGCGCTGATCGATCGCATCCCCGTGATCGCGATCGACCCCAAAGGCGATCTTGGCAATCTCGCGCTGCGCTTCCCGTCGCTCGCGCCCGCCGACTTCCGTCCGTGGGTCGATCCCCAACAGGCGGCGAATGCCGGACTGTCCGCCGATGCGTTCGCCGAAAAGCAGGCCGCGCTCTGGAAGGACGGACTCGCCGGCTGGGGTGAAGACGGCGCGCGGATTCAGCGTCTCGTCGACGCCGCCGACGTTACCATCTACACGCCAGGCAGCACCGCCGGACGGCCGCTGTCGCTGCTCAAGGCGTTCGTCGCACCACCGCCGGTCATTCGCGACGACACCGAAGCGATGCAGGAGCGCGTCGACGCCACCGCCACGAGCGTGCTCGCCTTGCTCGGCATCGACGGCGATCCGATCTCGAGCCGTGAACACATCCTGCTCGCGAATCTGTTGCACGCCGCATGGAGTGACGGACGTGATCTCGATCTCGCCGGATTGATCGGCGGCATTCAGTCGCCGCCGTTCACGACCGTCGGCGTGATGCCACTCGACACGGTGTTCCCGCCGAAGGATCGCACCGACCTGGCGATGAAGCTCAACAACCTGCTGGCGGCGCCAGGATTCCAGACGTGGATGCAGGGCGAGCCGCTCGACACGGCAACGCTGTTGTACGACCCGAGCGGAAAGCCCAAGGGTTCGATCGTCTCCATCGCGCATCTCGGCGATGCTGAGCGCATGTTCTTCATGACGCTGCTGCTGGCCGACATTCTGGCGTGGGTACGCACCCAGCCGGGCACCGGCTCACTGCGCGCGATTCTCTATATCGACGAGCTGTTCGGCTACATGCCGCCCGTTGCGAATCCGCCGTCGAAGGTGCTGCTGCTCACGCTGCTCAAGCAGGCCCGCGCGTATGGACTCGGCGTCGTATTGGCCACGCAGAATCCGGTGGACCTCGACTATCGCGGACTGTCGAACACCGGTACGTGGTTCATCGGTCGGCTGCAAACCGAACGCGACAAGATGCGCGTGATGGAAGGACTCGAAGGCGCATCGGGTGGACAGCCGTTCGATAAAGCCGCGATGGAGCAGACGATTGCCGGTCTGGGCAAACGTGTGTTTCTCATGCACAGCGTGCACGAGTCGGCGCCGATCACGTTCGAGACACGATGGACCATGTCGTATCTCGCTGGTCCGATGACGCGCGAGCAGATCAAGGCACTCAGCGCGCGCACGACCACCGCCGCCGGTACCGCCGCGCAGCCCGCCAGCGCCGCGCCGAGTGCGAGTGGCAGCGGCAGTATGTCGGCGCTCGACCCGTCAGCATCGGCGCAGGCTCCCGTGTTGGCCGCGGATGTGCCGCAGTACTTCCTTCCCGTGCACTCGAACGGCGGCTCGATCACGTACCACCCGGCGGTGCTCGGCGTGGCCGACGTGTCGTTCGTCAGTGCGAAGTACGGCGTGACCGAGCAACGTCGCGTCGCGCTATTGGGCACGATGGACGACGGTCCGATCACGCTCGAATGGGACAACGCGGAGCGCCTCGACCTCGATCCATCGGCGCTCGAGCGCGGACCGACCAACGGGGCCGCCTATGGCGCACTGCCCAAGGCCGCGACCAACGCGAAAAGTTATCCCGCCTGGAGCAAGGCGTTTCAGAAGTGGATCGTCACCAACGAGGCGGTCTCGCTCCTGCGCAGCGCCGCCTTCAAGCAGACCTCCAACCCGGGCGAGTCGGAGCGGGATTTCCGCATTCGTCTACAGCTGATGGCGCGGGAAGCGCGCGACAATCAGATCGAGACGCTGCGCGGCAAGTACGCCACCAAGCTCGCGTCCTTGCAGGAGCGGCTGCGTCGCGCCGAACAGGCCGTGCAGCGCGAGCAGGCCCAGGCATCGCAGGCCAAGATGGATACCGCGATTTCCGTCGGTGGCGCCATCCTCGGCGCGATCTTCGGACGCGGCAAGGTTTCCGCCGGCGCCATCAGCAAAGTCGGCACGGCCGCGCGCGGCGCCGGACGCGCCGCGCAGCAGCAGGGCGACGTGACACGCGCCAGCGAGAGTGTGCAGGCGCTGCAACTGCAATACACCGACCTGGAAGCGGCGCTCCAGCAGGACATCGACGCGTTGGGGGCGACCTACGACGCGCAGCAGGACGCGCTCGAGGCGATCCCCATCAAGGCCAAGAGCGGCGACGTGCACGTGCAGTTGGTGGCGCTGGTGTGGGTGCCGTTCCACCGCGATGCGGCAGGAATGGCAACGGCGGCCTGGCGTTAAGCCGGGCCGCCGTGGGCATGCCAGCGCAGCGTGCTCAGAACGCGTTGAAGGCGTACGCGACCGCGTAGGCAATCAGGAACGCGAGACCGCCCTGGGCGAGCGACTGCATGTCGAAACGGATCGAACGGGCGCGCGTGAGATGCGGGGGAACGGGTCGATGCATGGGCGGCTCCGGAAAAAGGGCATGTGCATTCCGACGCCGCAGCCTACCTTCGCGTAACAGCCTTCGCGTTCAGCGACCAGTCAAACGGGATTTCCCGCATCCCGAAACGGCCGGATTCGAGCGTCTTCTTGGTCTCGCCGTCGAACCACGTGGCGAGATAGGCTCCCAGATCCGACCGTGAGTTGCCGAAATCGGACCGGTAGTACGTGAAGATGGGACTGAGTCGTGGAAACGGCGTTTCGATCTGGTTCCGGGTGGTGTCCTTCAGGAACCGCCGGCCCTGATCGAACAGCTGACGATCGAGCTCGGCGCCGGTGTATGCCTCCGACCGCAAGGGCGGGCTCCCCTTCGCCGCCGACACCAGCGCGAAGTGGATGCGGGGATCCTTGAAATCCTTGCGGATGATCCGGTGCTCGACTTCGTCGAGCGACAGCGTGCGTCCCGCCGCGCGCACGATCGGCTCGCTCCACGGCCCTTTGAGTCGCAGCACGCCAAGCGTCCGGTCGATGTTGCGGATGCTTTCCCGCTCTCCGTGCGCGACGATCAGCTGGATGGTGTACGCGTTGTACGCGTTGATCCAGAACGCCAGTTGCTCCTCGTCGTCGGCGCCGGCCAGCGACACCCGTTCGAGCGAGGTGAGATACCGGCGAAACGCGGCCGCGTCGCGGAAGGCGTCGTAGTCCACGAGACCGTCGGTGACGTGCGCGCGCAGCAGGCCGTCGAACGCCGAATGGTCGATCGGCACACGGGTCGGCACACGGGTCGGCGGCGGGACGGCCGCCGATTGCGCAGCAACGGGCGCAGCAACGGGCGCGGCAGCGAACAGCACCGCCGGCACCCACCGACGTGCGACCTTCGAGACCCTGCGCAGCGAGAATGACATCGTGTATAGTATGGCGATGAGCACGAACTGGTTGTTGGGCATCTGGCGCCTCATGCGCGCCGACGCGTCACTCGACTTCGCCCCGGGTGTGCGCATGGAGTTTCTGCTGGACGGCGTGCTTCGCTATCACGTCGACGTGGGCGGACAAGACCAGAGTCTCGATCTCGTGTATCGCGTGGACGGGGAGATGCTGCACACCGACAATCCCGCCGCGCCGCACAGCATGAGCGTCCGTATCGAGCACGGTGTCGGCGACATACTCCTGCTGGACTTCGGCGGCCCGAAGGCGATGCTCGTCCGCGAGGTCGAGCATCCGGAGCCTTACATCCAGTAAGCGTACTGCTTCGTCACCATCACGAAGCCCGACAGCGCTGCATTCGTGACGGCGTGGACCAGTACGAGGTCCCCCAGCGACTTCGTCTTCCACATCCACCAGTTGTAGATGAAACCGCAGAGCAGCCCGACTTCCCAGAACGGGCCGTGCTCGCTGGCAAATAGCATCGCGGTGGCCACGAAGGCCAACACGTTGAACGTGCCCAAAGGCACCTTCTGCCAGTCGTTGTTCACGATCCAGCGCGGCAGCCAGCCTCGCCAGAAGAGCTCTTCGAGAATCGGCACCAACAGCGCCGCGCGGACCACCCTCAGCATCACGACCAGCGGATCGGCCAGCTCCGCCGGCGCGATCGTCGTCTTCACCGTGCCGGTGATGCTGTTTTGGAAGAGCCAGTGCCCGCGCCATCCCGGAAACAGCTGATCGGGCGCCACCCACATGGCGCACACCGCCAGCCCGAGCAGCACGCTCGGCACCACGTGGCGCACACGAAGCGACAGCACCACGTCCTTCGAAATCGTGAGCATCACCGCGATCAGTACGCCGACGCGGAGAATGGATTCCCACGGCTGCGGAATCGGAAGCGAGGGACCGACCGCCAACAGGATCATGAACACCGCGAACGGCGCGATCCAGGGGAGCGACGGGTACTGCCGGTTCAATGAAAGTTCTGACATGCACCAATTGTATCGCCTGGGGGCCCGCTGCGGCCCCCTCGTGCTGCCTTCAGGCGATCACGGGCCGTAAACGATGGGCGAGGTGCCCTGCTTGATGTCACGGGCGCCAGCGGCGACGCCCGAGCCCACCGCCAGGCCGGCGGTCAGCGCCGTGCCGAGCCCCACGAGCGGAAGGAAGGGGACCAGGACCGCGCCCAACAGAAACGCGGCGCCACCGGCAGCCCATGGCGCGAGGCCCTTCTGCACGGAGTCGACGTAGCGAAGCCGGTTGCGCACGAAACGACGCGTGGTGCCATGGAGCACGATGGCCAGGATGCTGGCGATCGCAAACGAGATAAGAAAGAACACGGAAACCTCCTGAGTATTCGGGGACGGAGCGCGTCACACAGCCCTGGGCGTCGTGCTGCCGCTACCCTCTCTCCTCTCTAACGCGACGACGGGACGGAGGTTTCAGCTCCGTCCCGTCGTGTCAATCTGCCACGGTGCCACGGCCTCACCGACGCCGCGGCATCTCCATCTTGGTGTAGTTGAGCGGCACCGAAAAGAGGTCGATCGCCAGCTTCTTCTTCTCGATCTTGACGACTTCGATCGGGACGCTCCCGTCGGGCATCGTGACCTTGAGCGGGAAGCCACCATCGGCCGTCAGCATCTTCTGCCACACCGGCTCGCTGCTTCGCTGCATCGACGCCAAGGGATTCACGTAGCCGCCGAGTCCCTTCGCCATGCAGACGTCCACCGTCTGCGTCGCGCTCGCCACCAGCACGTGCTCGCAGGCATAGCCGGCCACCGTTTCCATGCGCCCGGTGCGCGTGATCTTCGCATCGGCCGGGGTCTTCGCCGCGACGCTCGATGCAGCGTCAGCGAGCGGCATCTCCATGTACGCGTTCTGGGCCGCCATCAGCACGTACACTTTCTGCTCCTGCGGCACCGAGATCAGCGCCATCGCGCCGCCGGGCCCGCCCATCGACACGCGCACCTTCCCGTTGCGCACGAGATACTCCATCTCCTGCTGCTGCACACCACCGGCGCCCTTACCGGTCATGCGCATCGTCACCGCGCCTTCGAACGGTTGCGCCAGCACCACATCGGGCACGATCGCCGCGCACACCGCGAGCGACGCGGCAGCGAGGGAAACAGCAGAGACAGGACACATCAGCACACTCGGAAAGGAGACATCAGGCAACACCGTTTCGCATCGCCTTGAGCACGAGCTCGGAAAATCGGTCGATCTCATCCAACGTCGTGTACACGTTGGGCGTGATTCGGATCCCGCTGAATTCCGCGTGCACGATCGGCGTCTGCGCCACACGGTGCGGCGACACCAACCAGCTGCCGAGCTTCACGGGATCGAGCCCGTCGACGTTGAAGAACCCGATACCGCCACCCCACGTGGAATCGAGCGGCGTGAGCACCTTCACCCGCCCCTTGCCCTCGGCCAGCAGTCGCTTCGCCCAGCGGTCGCGCAGGAACTTGAGACGCGCCTGCTTGCGCGCGGCGCCAATTGCGCGATGAAACGTCAGCGACACCGAAATCGCGTTGTGATTCGCCGCCGGATGGGTGCCGATCTCCTCGTACTTACGAATGTCGGCTTCCTGCCCCGGGTTGCCCGCCATCAGCGGCCACATCGACTCGATCTTGTCCTTGCGCACATACAGGAAGCCGGTGCCGATCGGTGCCAGCAGCCATTTGTGCAGGCTCGTACCATAGTAGTCCACGTCGAGTTCATCGCGCGTGAACGGGAACTGCGCGAACGCGTGCGCGCCGTCCACGAACGTGACCACGCCCTTCGCGCGCGCCATCGCGATCAACTCCTTCACCGGCAGAATCTGACCGGTCAGGTTGGTGATGTGCGTGATTTCCATGACCCGCGTGCGTGACGTAATAGCCGCGGCGAACGCATCCACGATCTTTTGCGGCTCGGTGCACGGCACGGGAAAAGACACTTCCTTCACCACGATGCCATCGCGGCGCACGCGCTGCTTCCACGCGTTGAGCATGCGCCCATAGTTCTGATTGCTCACCACTACTTCATCGCCGCGCTTGAGGTCGATGCCGAAAATCAGTGTCTCGAGCGATTCCGATGCATTCCGCGTGATCGCCATCTCATTGGTCTCGCAGCCGAACTCCAGCGCGAGTTCGCGGCGCACGATCTCGACGCGCGGCTCCAGGGTCTGCCACATCTGGATGACGGGGAGCTCGTTCGAGAAGCGCAGGTCGCGCTCGAGCTGCGCCATCACGTGCGATGGGGCCGGTGAGCAGCCGCCGTTGTTCAGGTTGATCCACGTGCGATCGAGGTCAAAGGCGCGTTGGATCGGCTCCCAGAAATCCTCGTCGGCGGCAAACGCGTCCGCCTGGGCCGCGTCACCGCGCCAGGCGGGGGCAGCCGGGTCGAGCAACGCGACGCCGCGATCCTTCGCGACGTCGGCGGCATCAAGCAGGCGCCGGATCGCGTGCGGCGAAAATCGCGGCGAGAACGCGGCGGCGAGGCTGGGCAGGGCGGTCGCCCCGGCCACGGCGGAAACGAAGAGTCGGCGGTCCATGCGAGAAGATGCCGCCGAAATCCGCGAAGCGCGAGGATGAAGGCGCTGTCACAAAAACGTCCAGTTCGGGCCAAAAACGCTCGCGGCAGCCCGCGTTTCGTGTCGAGACGATGAAGACCGTCACAGAATGGGACGTGTGTCACACGAACTGCGATTTACGTTGTGCCGATCGAGCGGGGTCATCCGTCACTAGCTCGACTGCACGACGCACGAGGCGCCGAGGGCGGTCCTACCTTTTTGAACCTACCCATCGATGTCACTCCTTTCGCGCGTCTCCACTGGTTCTGTGCTGCTCGCCGCCGTGTCTCTGGCCGCCTGCTCCGATACCACTGATGTGACGAGTCCCGCCGTGCCCGCAGCCGCTCGCCTGGCTGCCGCCGCTTCCTCCAGCGCTGCCGACGACGACAGTACGCAAATCGATTACATCGTGACCTTCGCTGCGACCGAGACCGACCCCACCGGTCGGGCCCGGGCGCTGCTCGCGCAGCAGAACGGAAAGCTCAAGCGTGAGTACAAGTTCGCGCTCAAGGGCTTCTCGGCCACCCTCACGCCGGCCGCCGCCAAGCGCCTGGAAGCGGCCGACGGCATTCTCCGCGTCGAACAGGACGGCAAGGTGTTCATCACCGAAACCGTCGCGGCGGCGTCGTGGGGCCTCGATCGGCTCGACCAGCGCCCCCTGCCCCTCGACGGCTCGTACAGCTTCGCCGGCAACGGCGCGGGCGTCCGCGTCTACATCGTCGACACCGGCATCCTGACCTCGCATGAGCAGTTCGCCGGCCGTGCACTGGCCGGCTTCTCGGCATTCGGCGACAACAACCCGGAAGACTGCAACGGACACGGCACGCATGTCGCCGGCACGATCGGTGGCAACACGACCGGTGTGGCGCGCGGCGTCAACGTGGTGCCGGTTCGCGTGCTTGATTGCAGCGGCAGCGGCTCGTGGAGCGGCGTCATCGCCGGCATCGACTGGGTGACGGGCCAGAAGACGGCCAACAAGTCGATCCCGATGGCCGCGAACATGAGCCTCGGCGGCGGTTACAGCGCCTCCGTCAATGATGCCGTCACCAAGGCGATCGCCGCCGGTGTGACGTTCGCGGTGGCCGCCGGCAACAGCGGCGCCGACGCCTGCAGCACGTCGCCGGCCAGCACGCCGAACGCCCTGACCGTCGGCGCCACGGAGTCGAACGACTACCGGGCGAGTTATTCCAACTACGGCAGCTGCCTCGACATCTTCGCTCCCGGCAGTGGCATCTATTCCTCGTACATCGGCTCGACCAGCGCGTACGCCAGCCTGAGTGGCACGTCGATGGCGTCGCCGCACGTGGCCGGCGTGGCCGCCCTGATCCTCGGCAGCTACCCCACGTACTCGCCGGCTCAGGTCCGCAGCGCCATGCTGACCGGTGGCACCGCCAACATCGTGGTCGGCCCCGGCACCGGTTCGCCGAATGTGTTGCTCACCAACATGTTCGCGGCATCAGTGACGCCGCCGACCGACACCGTTGTGACGCCGCCGCCCGACACCACCACGGTCACACCGACGCCGACGCCGGTGATCGCGCTCTCGGTCATGAAGCAGATTACGAAGACCCAGAACACCGCGCGGATGGCCTGGAGCGGCGCGACGACGACCAACGTCGACCTCTACCGCAACGCGGTCCGTTTCCTGACGACGGCGAACGACGGCTCGCACAACGACGCCAAGCGCCCTAAGGGCACCTGGGTCTACAAGGTGTGCAATGCCGGCACCACCATCTGCTCGCCCGATGTCACGGTCGTGTTCTGATCGTCACCTGCGGCCGCTTGACCGTTCGTCTGCGGCTGTGACGCGTCAGTAACGCGG
Organism: Gemmatimonas sp.; assembly: GCF_031426495.1. Lineage (NCBI taxonomy): Bacteria > Pseudomonadati > Gemmatimonadota > Gemmatimonadia > Gemmatimonadales > Gemmatimonadaceae > Gemmatimonas > Gemmatimonas sp. The sequence continues at coordinate 17,261 of NZ_JANPLK010000019.1, forward strand.
CCGCACCACGAAGAAGCGCCCGAGGGCTCGCAGCCTGGGGCGCTTCTTCGTGTCCAGCAACCGCCACGCGATTAAAACGTCGATCGAAGTCCGAAGCTCAAGGTGCGGCCGGCGGTGACCGTCGCATTGTCCGGCGCACCGCGCTGCACGTTCAGCAGATTCTCACCGCCAAGGAGCAGCGACAGATCGCCGCGAATCCGGTAGCTCGCGTTGGCCCGCCAGCGCGTCACGCCGCCGTAGTGCAGCCAGTAGCGGCGCAGCAGGGGACCACCGAAGTCGTACTCGTGCGCCGTGTTGGCGACGGCTTCGCCGATCGCCGTGCGATCGTAGCCGATCCAGTCGGCAGCGCGAGTGGCTGTCGAACTGAGGCTCCAGCGACGCGCCGCCCACGTGGCCGACAGACTCACGGTAGACGCCGGGACATCGAGCATGCGATCGCCCACGCGCAACTCACCGCGGTACCCGGTTGCGGTGCGTGCCACGCGACTATCCACCAGAGACAGCGTGCCGACCAGCTGCAGAATGCTGCGACGTGCCGTAGCCTGCAGTTCCCATCCACGATTCGCAATCGCGCCGACGTTTTGCAGCGTGTACGAGAGGTTGCGCATGATGCGGCCGTTCGCGCCGACCGACGTACTCATCGAGCCGACCGGTTGGATCAGACCGGAGGCTTCCTGATCGAACCGCGTGACGTGCAACGAGATGCCGTGGGCGAACACCACATCGGCACCGGCCTCGAGACCAGATTGCCGTTCGGGCTGCAGTCCGTCGGTGGCCGACGCGACACCCCGACCCATCCACGACGTGCCGCGCGCCAAGGTGCGCGCCGGACGGATGCCCGTGCCGAATGCACCGCGCAGCTTCACGACCGCCGGTCCGTATTCACGCACATACGCCGCGCCAAGCATCGGCAACCACGCGTGCTGCACCTCAGCGGTGGCGCCGCTTGTGCGCTCCGCCCGACCACCGGCCGAGACGTACCAACGGTCCTGCCACGACAACATGGCCTGCGCCGACACGCCGGAGTTGGTGATCCAACTCTGCGCCAGTCGCAAGGACGCGGGCGACGACGAGACGGCCGGCGTGAGCGCGCCACCATTTGGGCGGTACCCCGGGGCGTTGACCAACTCCGATGCGACGTCACGCGTGAGCGCCTGTTCGGCCGCGAACGTCACGGCCAGCAAGGCACCCTCGGCCACGTCGAAACGGCCCACGGTGCGCAACCGCAGTGTCCCCCGATCGGCCGCCCCTATCCCTTCGCCCAGCGCACTTGTCGACGACACCGGTGTCGGCAACGAGGCCGACGAGAGTCCACGTAGACGATAGCCGTCGACGCCGGCGATGACCGTATGCGTCCAGTGCAGATTGGGCATCACCGCCATCGTACCGCCCACGGTGTACTGCGACAAAGACTGGCCAGTCGCGCTATCGCCGGTAAGTGGCACACGCGCCGTGGTATCCAGCGGTGGGCGATAGCCGGACAAATCCGGCGGCGGCGCCCCGAGTCCGCCGACAGCGGCGCGCAGGCGCGACGGCCAAAGCGGCGTGGTGGTCGCGGTGCGGCTCGCCGCTAACGCGGGGGAGGTGGCCCCACCAAAAATCAGACTCGTACTGGCATTCGCGCGCTGCGCGGAAAAGCGCGCGGTGCCGGTGAACACCGCGTTCGCGCGCGCCACGCGCACATCGGCATCGGCCAACAAACGCTGCTCCGAGGCGCCCGGCACATACGCCCCGACGGTGCCGATGTTGAGACCAAGCCCAAGGCTGCGTGAACTGCTGCCACGGCGGAACGACAGCGCATGATCCTGCACGAAGGCGTCGCGCGGCGCGTAGGCGGTGGCCGACAACCCGGCCGTCGTGGACAGCTGCACCACCGGCGCTCCGGTGGGCGTGCCATCGTGTCGCGTGAGAATATTCACCACGCCGCTGATAGCATCGGCGCCGTACAGCGCCGCCCCCTGCGGTCCGCGAATCACTTCCACGCGCTCCACCCGCGCGGGATCGAGCTGCGTCACCAGCAGCGGGTTGGCCACCTCGATTCCATCGAGATAGATCTTCATGGCGCTGACGCCGAACGAGCTGGCCCCGCGAATGCTGCCGTATCGGGCGGACAAGGTGCCGGCGCTGGCGGTCCACGACCACACGCCGGGCACCGCGAGATCCAGCGCTTCACCCAGCGTGCCTACACCATGTCGAGCGAGCGTCGCCCCATCGATCACGTCGAGCGCGAAGGGCGACCCACGTTGAGGCGCCCCGTCGGGGGATCCCGTCACGACCACGCGATCGAGCACGCTGGCCCGTCGCGACATGGAGGCGCTCGACACGACACGTGCCGACGGCGTGAGCACATTCGTGACGGCTCCCTCGGCGACCGCGCCAGCGCGCGATGGCGCGAGGACGACCTGCGTGCTGCCAAGCACGATCGACCGCAGTGATGTTCCGGACAGCAGCGACTCCAGCACGGCCCCCACCGGCACCCGATCGAGCGCAAGGCACACGCGCTTGGCCGCGGGCAGCAGCTCCGCGCTGTACGACAGTTCGATTTTCGCGACCACAGCCAACTGGTCGAGCGCCTCGCGAATCGAGACCTCAGGCACGTGCAGATTCACGATGCGGTCGAGCGGCGGCGCCCACAGCGACGAGCGGTCCTGCGCCCCAAGCCGCACCGTACACACCGGATCCGCCGTCACCGGCGCGCGATCGCCGCGAACGACAGCAAGAGGCGCGATCAATACGGCGATCGCGCCCACGGTCACTCCGCGTCGTACCACTTGCCACCGCCACATATGCGCGTCGATCGCCCCGTTCAAGGATTCGGCGTTGAACCCGGTCCCTGCGGCTGAAGAAGAATCGTATCGCCACGCTGTACCACATCGGCTCCCAGGGCCAGCGCGATCACCTGCACGACCTGCGCCGCCGAATCGCCGCGGAACGACGCGGTCAGCGTGCGCTGGGCCAGCACCGCATCCGTCACCTGCAGTTCGATTCCGTACCAGCGACGCAGGTCGGCCTGCACTTCGGCCAGCGGCGCATCCCGATACGCCAACTGCCCGCGCGTCCACGCCATGTCTTCATCGGTGACCGTCCCGCGTGCCACCGCCACCGAGCCGGCCTGCAGCACGCCGCGATCACCCGCGCGCAGTTCCACCGGCGCTGCACTGCCCGCGGCCGTATCACGTAACGCGACGATCCCGTGCGTCACCGCCACCGCTACGCGACCGTTCACGTCGGTGTTCACCGAGAAGGCCGTGCCGATGTCGCGAATTTCCGCACCGCGAGAATGCACCACAAACGGATGGGCGCCGTCGTGCTTCACATCGAAGTACGCGGCGCCTTCCAGCGCGACCTCGCGATTGCCGGCGTTGAATCCCGAGGCGACCGTGAGGCGACTGCCGGGAGCCAGGACGACCGTGCTGCCGTCGGGCAGCTTCACCGAGTCGCGCTGCCCCACCTGCGTGGCATACACCTGCGGCGACGTCGCGTTGCCCCCGCGCCACTGCGCGATGCCGACCATTACCGCGAGCACCGCTGCCGCGGCGAACGCCGGTCCGCGCCAACGACGGGTCACGGTCGCGGAGGCAGACTTCACGGCGCCGCCACGGGTGACCGTCAACGACGGCGTCGCCGTGATCCGGCTTCGCACGGCTGCCAACGCGCGCTCCGTATCCACGGAGACCGCCGATCGGGACTCGGCCTGATCGGCCCGCGCCTTAACAAGGGCCACCAGGGCCGCGTCTTCCGGATGCGCGGCCAGCCACTGGCTGACGGCGGCCGACTCGACGGCATCGCTCTCCCCGGCCACAGAGCGGGAGATCGCGTCCCAGTCGGTCTCAGGAGCGGATGCAGCGGATGGACGGATTTCCTCGGACATGCCCAAGAGACACGAGTGGATGGCGATACCCTACGTCCCCGCTTTTCCGGCGGGCCCCAGCGCACAAGCGCTGCGGTCCGATGTAGTATACGCTGCAACTGAGGCCGACAGGACTCCGAGGAGTCGCGTCGACCGTATCCTGTCCCGGTCATTTCCCGATCCCACGCCCCTCGTGTCCGACGCTGACTTGCTGGCCCGCCTCCGGGGCGGGGATCACGCAGCGTTCGATGCGATCTTCCGGCAGTGGTACGAGCCCGTGGTGCGCTCCGCGAATCGCGTGCTGCACGACCCGGGCGTAGCCGAAGAGCTCTCGCAGGACGTCTTCCTCGAGCTCTGGCGCCGTCGCGAGACACTCGCGCCGGACAGCAGCGTCGCCGGCTACCTCATGCAGGCCGTGCGGAACCGTTCGCTCAATCACCTGCGACATCTGCAGGTGCAGAAGAAGTCGGCGGTCTATGTCGAAGCACTCAGCGAGCCCGCCGAGCACGCCGATGCCGACACGCAGGCCGGTGAGTTACAGGACGCGATCCGTGAAGCAATCGACGCCCTCCCTCCTCGCACGCGTGAGGTGTTTCTCATGAGTCGCGAACGCAACCTGCGCTATAGTGAGATTGCCGAGCAGCTTGGCGTGACGGTGAAGGCCGTGGAAGCGAATATGAGTCGGGCGTTGCGACAGTTGCGAGAGAAGCTGTCGCCATTTTTGCCGAGTGCCGGCGAGTAGCACGTAGGGTCCCGTCGCGATCGCGTGTCTCCTGTTGCAAAGGCCTCAATGATGCGCTCGCGACGGTCGCGAGGATCGACAGGCCGCCCCTTTGAGAGGTCTCTCATGGCACGATCCCGTTTTCTGACGCTGGCTGCGACCGCCACGCTGTTCGGCGCAGCTGCCTGCAATCTTGATAACAGCAACGGACCCAACGCGTTCCTGTCCGATCTTGCGTTCAGCAGCGCGCCCGCCGGCCTCGACCTCGTGTCCAGCAGCTACGCGTCAACCGACAGCAGTGGCATGCCGTGGGGCGGGCCGCGTCGCGGACCTGGCGGCGGCCCTGGCATGGGTGGCTTCATGGGCGGCGGACTTGGCGATGCCTTCATCGGCAATGCCGCACCGGGTCGTGGCCCGCACGGCGGACCCTTCGGCATTCGCATCGATGCCAGCTGCGTCTTCGCCGCCGGCACCGGTGATCTGACCTGCGGCCCGACGGTCAAGAACGGCCTCACGGTGACGTCGATCTACACGATCAAGAACGCGGCCGGTACGGCGCAGTCGGCGATTGATAGCCTCACCACGAATTCGGTTCGCGTTCGCACCGCAGTGACCGGCACGGCCACCCGCAGCCGCGACGGCAGCGTCACCGCCACGGTGAACAACAGCGGCGACCGCACCGTGACGGGGCTTGCCGCCGGCAGCACGCAGCGCACCGTGAACGGGACCTCGCAGGGCAACGAGACGGCCACCGGCACCAACCGCGACGGCAAGACTTTCACGTCGGTCCGCACGGCCGCCGACACCACGACGGGCCTCGTCATTCCGGTCTCGGCTACCGCGCAGACCTATCCGACCGCCGGCTCAGTGACTCGCCGCATGAAGGTGATCATGACGATCGACGGCACCAGCTCCACCCGGGAACGTCGCGAAGTGATCACCTACGACGGCACGGCGAGCGCCAAGTTGCAGATCACCGAGAACGGCACCACGAAGAATTGCACCGTCGCCCTGCCGCGTGGACGCCCGAGCTGCTCGTAAGCGAACAGCCGATGGACGGAGTGAATGGCGCGATCATCCGCGACTGACACTCTGGCATGTCCACCGCGGGAAGGCGGTGGTGAGAAAGAGCCTGAGCACGAAGACCACTGATTGCACGGACAACGACACAGATAAGCCAACAGCGCCGTTTGCTTATCTGTGTTGGTTCAGTGCAATCAGTGGTCTCCGTGTTCAGGCTGTTGCTTTTCGCAGTTTCAGTTGCCGTAGCGACAGCAGTGAGCCGCACCGATCGCCCACTCGAGAACCTATTCCTCGGTCGCGCTGAAGTCGAGCGACGCCGAGTTGATGCAGTAGCGCATGCCACCGGGCGCGGGGCCGTCGTCGAAGACGTGCCCGAGATGCGCATCACAGGCGGCGCAGTGGACCTCGACGCGCACGATGAACCACTTCCGATCCGTGCTCGTCTCGACGGCGATGTCGCTGAGGGGCTCCGTGAAGCTGGGCCACCCCGTGCCGGAGTCGAACTTCGCGCGCGACGAAAAGAGCGGCCGCCCACAGCCGGCGCAGATGTACACACCGTCGTCGTAATGATCCCAATAGCAGCCGCCGAAGGCCCGTTCGGTGCCGTGCGAACGCATCACGCGGAACTGTTCGGTGGAGAGAATCGTCCGCCACTCCAGCTCGCTCTTGCGGATCTTGTCTGCCATCTGTCAAATGAACGGCATGACGCCCACCCCCGCCAGCACGAACACGCCGGAAGACTGGCAGCTCGGTCCCGATGTCCCGCAATCGCATCGCTCGTGGCTGCGCGCGCTCGGGCGCACCCTCCTCTTCCGGGCCGGCTGGCGCTTCGAAGGGCAGATGCCGAACGTGCCACGCTTCGTGGCGATCGTTGCCCCGCACACGTCGAACTGGGATTTCCCGATCGGCCTGGCGGCCAAGTGGGCCCTTGGCTTCGACGCGCACTGGTGGGGCAAACACACCCTCTTCGTACCGCCCATCGGCTGGTTCATGCGGGCGAACGGCGGGATTCCCGTGGATCGCAAGAACTCACAGAACGCCGTGGAGCGCACCATCGCAGCGTTCCGGTCGAACGAGCGCTTTGCCCTGGCGCTTGCGCCCGAGGGCACGCGCAAGAAAGTCACGGCCTGGCGCAGCGGCTTCTGGCACGTCGCCAAGGGCGCGAACGTCCCGATCTGCTGCGTCGCCCTCGATTTCCGACGCAAAGTCGTACGACTCGGGCCCTCCACGATGCCGGTCGAAGATGATCCTGCCGCGGGAATCGCCCGCATCCGGGCGTACTACGCCGACGTGGCGGGATACGACCCTTCGCAACAGACCTGATGTCGGCATCGCTGTCACGCCGTACCGCCGGTCCCTCCGCGCGGTCCACCGTCGCGCTGCTCGCTCTCCTGACAGCCGCGTCGACGTCGCGCTTGACCGCGCAGGGGCTGGACAGCGCGCACGTGACCGTCGGCCACGCCATTCGCGCAACACGCGCACCAGAGATCGATGGTCGCGAGAACGACGCCGTGTGGCGAACCGCTACGCCGATGACCGCGTTTCGGCAGTTCGAGCCGGGCGAGAATGGCGAGCCGACTTTTCGCACCGAAGCGCGTGCCGCCTACGACGATCGCTACCTGTATGTGATCGTGCGGGCGTTCGATCCGCACCCCGACAGCCTCGCGTCGCTGCTGTCGCGACGCGATGTGAAAACGGCCAGTGATCAGCTCAAGATTCTCATCGATGCGTACCATGACGGGCGCACGGGCATCGAACTCGCCGTCAATCCGGCCGGGGTGAAGCGCGACTATTCGATCTACGGCGACATTACCGAAGACGTCACATGGGATGGCGTGTGGGACGTCGCCACCAGCATCGACAGTTTGGGCTGGGTCGCCGAGTATCGCGTGCCCTTCAGTCAGCTCCGATTCACCGCGAAGGATGTGCACACCTTCGGCTTCGGCGTGTGGCGCGACATCACGCGATTGAACGAACGCACTGGCTGGCCGCTCTACCGGCCGTCGCGCCGCACGCTCATCTCGCAACTCGGGACGCTTGGAGGGATTGCCGGTATCGGCACACCGCGCCGGCTCGAGCTCTTGCCGTACACCGTCACCAAGAGCGTTCCCAATCCGGCGTCGGCACCTGGTGGCTCACGTGGGGCGGTGGCCGGCGGTCTCGATCTCAAGGCCGGCATCGGATCGCGCGTCACGATCGACGCCACCGTCAACCCCGACTTCGGCCAAGTCGAAGCCGACCCCGCGGTGCTCAACCTGTCCGCGTTCGAAATCCGCTTCGACGAACGTCGTCCCTTCTTCCAGGAAGGGGCTGGTCTGTATCGCTGCGGGGGATCGTGCGAAGGCATTTTCTATACCCGCCGCATCGGTCGCACGCCGCAGATGCGACGCTCGAACGCCGACGCGCTGTTCACGAACATCACGGCCGCCGCCAAGATCACCGGCCGCTTCGACAACGGCCTCGCGTTCGGCCTGGTGAACGCGTCCACCGAGCATGTGCGCGGCGCTGATGGCACCACCATCGAGCCGCAGACAAACTATCTCGTGCTGCGCGGCCTGCGCGAAATGCGCGGCGGCCGCTCGCAGCTTGGCATGGAGCTCACCGATGTACGCCGCCGGAGCGACGACGCCACCGATCCGTTTCTGCGGCGGGCCGCGACGACGTTGCTACTGCAAGGCTATCATCGGTTTGCGCGCGACCGCTGGGAAGTCATGGGCTACACGGGCCTGAATCAAGTGAGTGGCTCGGCCAGATCCATCGCCCTCACGCAACGCAACAGCGTGCACTTCTATCAGCGTCCCGATCACGAAGAAACCTACGACTCCACTCGCACCGCGATGGGCGGTGTGGTGGTTTCCGCCGGCATCAAGCAGGTTGGCGGCCGTGTGCGATACGAAAGTGTGCTGCGCTACGCGTCGGCCGGCGTCGAGATGAACGACCTCGGTTTCGTGAACCTCGTGAACGACGTGTCGTTCCGCCAATCGCTGGACCTGCGCCAGCTGCGCCCCAACGGGGTGTTGCGCTCATCGTTCTCCACCATGAGCGCGGAAACACACTGGACCACCGGCGGTCTGCTCGCGGCGCAGACATTGTCGGTGCATACCAGCGGCTCCCTGCTGAACAACTGGGGCGGCGCGATCACCGCCTCGCTCGGCGATCTCGGCGGCACGCACTGTGTGAGCTGTGCGCGCGGCGGCCCCGCGCTGCGGCAGTCGATGAAGAACAACCTGCGCTTCGATCTCGTCGGCGATCCGCGCCCGGTGGTGGTGCCGCGCGCCGCGTATCGCATCGGCACCAGTGACGAAGGCCGCTCGTGGTACCGTGGGGCCGACGCCGGCGCGGAGTGGCGCTTCGCCAGCCGCTTCTCGACATCGATGGCGCTCAATTACGATCAGGTCACCAACGACCAGCAGTGGATCGGCAACTACGGCGCGTTTCTCTCCGACACCACGCATTTCACCTTCGCACGGCTGCACCAGCACATTCTCGGGATCACCATGCGGGCCAACTGGACCGCGACGCCGACGCTCTCGTTCCAGCTGTACGCGCAGCCGTTCGTGACGACCGGACAGTATAGCGACTGGCGTGAATTGAACGACGCCCGCGCCGACGCGTACGCCGACCGGTTCGCCACCTTCCGCACGTCGGCGCCGGCCAACTTCAACGTCAAGCAGTTCAATTCGAACGCGGTACTCCGCTGGGAGTACCGGCCAGCCAGCGCCGTCTTTCTGGTCTGGCAGCAAGGTCGAGCCCAGGATGCGCGAAATCCGGGTGTGTTCGTCCCGGGCCGCGACGTCCGCGATCTCTTCGGGGCCCGCCCCCTGAACACCCTGCTGCTCAAGGTCAGTTACTGGTTCAACCCGTAGGTTCCCGGGGCCGAACATGACGCCAGCGTCGTGTTTTTCGCTCCTCCCCCTTCCGCCCGGCCGATCCACGGCGGAATTTGTGGGGGTCCCTTACGGAGAGAGTTCCGAATGCGCATGACGACTGTCGGCGTGGTGGGCGCTGGGGCCATGGGGAGCGGCATTGCCGCCCTCGCGGCTTCGGCGGGCTGCCGTGTCGTGTTGCTCGATATCCCCGGCGATAGCGACCCCAAGTCGCCGAACCGAAGTGCGCCCGCGAAGAACGGGCTGCAGAAGGCGATCAAGTCCAAGCCGGCATCCTTCATGGAAGCAGCGGCGGCCGCCCGTGTGCGCACCGGCAACACCGAAGATCATCTCCAGCTCCTCGCCGAGTGCGACTGGATCTGCGAAGCGATCGTCGAACTCGCCGAGCCGAAGCAGCAGCTGTTCGCGCGCATCGAAGCGTTGATGAAGCCCACCGCGATCATCTCGTCGAACACGTCGGGTATTCCGATGTCGGTGCTGCTGGAAGGACGTGGCGAGAAATTCCGTCGCCGCTTTCTCGGCACGCATTTTTTCAATCCGCCGCGGTACATGCATCTGCTCGAGATCATCCCGACGCCGGAAACGGATCCGGCGGTGATCGGAGCCACGCGCGAGTTCGCCGAACGCACGCTGGGCAAGGGCATCGTGATCGCCAAGGACGTGCCGGGCTTCGTCGCCAACCGGTTGGGCGTCTACGGCATGGTCGGCACCATGCGGCGCATGGAGCAACACGGACTCACGATCGATGAAGTGGACGGCCTGACGGGCTCGCTCATTGGACGCGCGCGTACCGCCACGTTCCGCACCGGCGACCTCTCGGGCCTCGATGTGCTTGCGCACGTCACGAAAGGCATCGGTGGTGCCACCGGCGAAGACTTCACGCTCCCCTCGTGGATGCTCGAAGAACTGGTGGCCAAGGGAAAACTTGGCGACAAGACGGGGGGCGGCTTCTACGCGAAGACCAAGGTAGGCACGCAGACCTTTGATTGGAAGTCCAAGAGCTACGTGCCGCAGCAGCGGCTCGAAGGCGGGGACATCGGTCAGGCGATCCGCATGCCGATCGCCCAGCGACTGCCGGCCGCGGTGGCGATGACGGGTGCCCAGGGGGCGTTTCTGCGCGACCATCTTGCTGATGCCGCGCACTACACGCTCACGCTCGCGTCCGAGCTCGCGTACGACATCGTGGCGATCGACCGCGCCATGGAGTGGGGCTACGGCTGGGAAGCCGGCCCCTTCCAGATCATCGACGCCCTCGGCATCGAGTGGCTGCGCGGAGAATTCCGCGCGCAGGGCAAGAGCATTCCGCCGCTGCTCGAGATGGCGAAAGGGTCGTTTTACAAAGACGGCGAGTACCTCACCTTCGACGGGACCTACGAGCCGATCCCCGGCATCCCCGGTCGCCTGTCGCTCGCCAGCCTCGCGAAGCACGGTCGCGTGCTCGACGACAATGGCCTCTCCCGACTCATCGATCTTGGCGACGGCGTGGCGTGCTTCGAGTTCCGCTCAAAGATGAACAGTCTCGGCGACGGCGTGCTCAAGGGACTCGAAAGCGCGCTCAACAAAGTCGAGAAGCTCGGCTTCAACGGCATGGTGATCGGCAACGAAGACGCGCGCGCCTTCAGTGTCGGCGCCGATCTCTCGCTGGTGTCCTTCGCCGTGTCGGCCGGCGCGTGGGATGACATCGCGCTCTCCTGCAAGACATTCCAGGACAGTGTGATGTCGATTCGTCGGGCGCCGTTCCCGGTGGTCGTCGCACCGGCCGGCATGACGCTGGGCGGCGGAGCGGAGTTCACGCTGCACGCCGATGCCGTGCAGGCGCACGCCGAGACCTACATGGGACTCGTGGAGGCCGGTGTGGGGCTGTTGCCGGGCGGTGGCGGCACGAAGGAACTGCTCATGCGCTTCACGGCCGAACTGCAGAACTACGAAGAGATCGATCTGTTCGCCGCCGTGAAGCGCGCGTTCAAGCTGATCGCCTTCGCCACCACCACGACGTCGGCGTACGAAGCGAAGGCGCTGGGCTTCCTGCGCGACAGTGATCGCATCAGCATGAATCGCGATCATCAGCTCGCCGACGCGAAAGCCCGGGTACTCGATCTTGCGCGCGGCTATCTCCCGCCCCTCGAGCGCACGGTGCGCGCGCTGGGTCGTGAAGGCCTCGGCAATCTCGAGTATGCGCTCTGGGCGGCGAAGGAAGCCGGACAGGCGTCGGCGCATGACGTTCGCGTGGGCCGTGCGATCGCCTACGTGCTGTGTGGCGGCGACGGCACCCCGCGCGACGTCACCGAACAGGACCTGCTCGACCTCGAGCGCGAACAGTTCCTCAGCCTCCTTGGCACCAAGGAGACGCAGGAGCGCATCGCGTACACCCTCAAGACCGGCAAGCCGCTGCGCAATTGAGCGCGCGGCAGGAGAGATAGAGATGACCGAGGTCGTAATCGTCAGTGCCGCCCGCAGCGCGGTCGCGCGCGGCAAGGCGGATGGTGCGCTAGCCGGCGTGCATCCGGTGGACTTGTCGTCTACCGTGATGAAGGCGGCCATCGATCGCGCGGGAATCGACCCCGCGATCATCGAAGACGTGCAGTGGGGATGCGCGATGCCCGAGGCCTCGCAGGGTCTCAATCACGCGCGATTGGCGTGGCTGCGTGGTGGATTCCCGGTGGAAACATCGGCCGCCACGGTCAATCGGTTCTGTTCGTCGGGACTGCAGTCGGTGGCCTATGCGTCGCAGGCCATCATCGCCGGTCAGGGCGACGCCGTGATGGCTGGTGGTATCGAGATGATGTCGCAGGTGCCGATGTCGGGCTACAACGCTCGGCTGTCCCCCGAAATCACCGAGAGCTACATCGGCATGGGCTTCACCGCCGAACGCGTGGCGAAGCGCTGGGAGATTTCGCGCGCGGCGCAAGATCAATTCGCCTTCGAGAGTCAGCAGAAGGCGGTGTCGGCGATTCAGCGTGGCGCGTTCGCCGAACAGATCGTGCCGATCCACACGCAGCGCTACACGTGGAAGGGCGCCGAGAAGACCGTAACCGACATGGTGTTCGACACGGACGAGTGCCCGCGCGCGGAGACCACGCTCGAGGGACTGGCCAAGCTGCGCCCGGCGTTCTCACCCACGGGGACCGTCACGGCCGGTAATGCCAGCCCGTACTCCGACGGCGCGGCCGCCGTGCTCGTGATGAGCGCGGCCAAAGCCAAGGAGCTCGGACTTACCCCACTTGCGCGCTTCGTGAGCTTCGCTGTTGGTGGCGTCGATCCAAGCATCATGGGCGTCGGACCGATCAAGGCGGTACCCAAAGCGCTCGCGCGCGCCGGCCTCACCTTGGCCGACCTCAAGCTCATTGAATTCAACGAGGCGTTCTCGGCGCAGGCACTGGCCGTAATCAAGGAGCTCGGGATGGACACGAGCATCATCAACGTGAACGGCGGTGCCATCGCACTTGGGCATCCCCTCGGCGCCACCGGGGCCAAGCTTACCACGCAGCTGGTGCATGAACTCCGGCAGCGCGGCGGCGGCTACGGCATGGTGACCATGTGTATTGGCGGCGGGATGGGCGCCGCCGGGATTTTCGAGGTGTACGCGTAGCCCACGGCCCAGGGCCCACGGCTCATGGCTCATGGCTCATGGCCCATGGCCTTTTCAAACGGGCCATGAGCTATGGGCCATGAGCTATGGGCCATGGGCTGAATTACACCCTCCCCTTCTCCGCTGCCGTTCTCGCTGAATTCCCGAGCGCTTTTACAACCTCCCCCAGCACCCCAAACCTCGGATCGCTGGTCAACCCCTGCACGTGACGCGCATAAATCTGCTGCGCGATCACGGCCACCTTGAATAGCCCGAACGCGTAGTAGAACGGCGCATCGCTCACGTCCACACCACGGTGCGCACCGTACGCCTGTACCAGTTCCGCCCGCGTCATATTGCCGGGCAACGCCGTGACGCCCAGTCCGAGCGCGCGGAAGATCGGGGCGTCGCCGGTTTCGACCCAATACGCGAGGCTGGTGCCCAGATCCATGAGCGGGTCGCCGATGGTCGCCATCTCCCAGTCGAGAATCGCGCGCACGCGCGACAGATCGGGCTCGAGCACAAGATTGTCGAGCTTGAAGTCGTTGTGCACCAGCGTCGCGGCACGATCCGGCGGACGGTGTGCTTCGAGCCACGCCGCAATCCAGTCCAACGCCGGCACCTCATCGGTGCGTGAGGCGAGCCATCGCTTCGTCCATCCCTGCACCTGTCGCTGCACGTACCCATCCGGGCGCCCCAGCGACGCCAGCGGTTCGGTCGAGACGTCGACCGCATGCAACTGCGCGAGCGTCTGCACGAACGTGTCCGACAGGGCCGCGAGCTTTCCTGGCACTGCCGCCGGATGGTCGGTGAGTGATTCCGGCAGCGTGCCGCGCAGGATCACTCCGTCCACATGCTCCATGATGTAGAACGGCACCCCGATTACGGCGGCGTCATCGCATCGGGCCAGCGGCTTGGGTACCGGAACGTCCCGCGCATGGAGGGCCATCAGGATGCCGTGCTCACGACCCATGTCGTGCGCAATGCCCGCCTTCACGCCACGCGGTGGACGCCGCAGCACGAGCGCACGTCGCCCGTGCTCGTGCTCCATCGTGAGCAGATACGTGAGATTCGAGAAGCCGGCGGGGAACTGCCTGATGTTCAGGCGAGCGCCCGCCGGCACCGTGTCCGGTGCTGCCGTTGCGAGCCACGCCAGCAGCGCCTCGGCATCAATCTGTTCGCCCTCGCGCAGTGCGATCGTTCCATCTGTCACAGGCAATTACTCACGAGGCGTGCGTGGTGGGAGATACGGCTTGAGCGCGCGACGGGCGATCACCGTGCGATGCACTTCATCGGCACCGTCGTAAATGCGCGCTGCGCGCTCATGTCGGTACCACCATGCCAAGGGGGTGTCATCAGTCATGCCCAACGCGCCGTGCGCTTGAATGGCGCGATCGAGCACGCGCTGCAGCGTATTCGCCACGAACACCTTGATGTACGCGATCTCTTCGCGCGCGGCTTCCTGTCCGTGGTGTGCCATGCGCGTGGCGGCATCCATCACCATCAGTCGCGCGGCGTGAATCTCGATGCGCGAATCAGCGATCCAGAATTGCACCTGCTGCTTGTTGGCCAGCACGTCACCAGGCGCCAACTCGCGCGAGACCGCGCGCCGGCACATCAGATCGAACGCGCGCTCACAGATGCCGATCCACCGCATGCAGTGATGGATACGCCCCGGACCGAGTCGCTCCTGTGCCAACGCGAACCCGTGTCCCTGTAGGCCGAGCACATTCGTGACCGGTACGCGAACGCCGTCGAAGCGCACCTCGGCATGACTGGCCCAGCCGCCGCCACTCTCGCCCATCACGGCGATGTTGCGCACCAGCGTGTAGCCGGGCGCCGGAAGGGGCACCAGAATCTGACTGGCGCGGAAATGCTTGCGCGCTTCGTCCGGATCGGTCACGGCCATCACCACCGCGAATGACGCGCCGTCGGCGCTGCTCGTGAACCACTTGTGTCCGGTGATCACGAACTCATTCCCCTCGCGCACGGCGCGCGTGGACATGATCACCGGGTTCGACCCAGCATGTTCCGGCTCCGTCATCGCGAAACAGCTGCGAATCTCGCCGCGTGCCAATGGCTCAAGGAACTGTGCTTGCTGTTCGTCGGTGCCGAACTGCAGCAGCAGTTCCATGTTGCCCACATCCGGCGCCTGACAATTGCAGACGTAGTGTCCGAACGGCGTCCATCCGAGCACCTCGCTGAGTCGCGCATAGGCGTCGAGCGGCAGATCACGCCCTCCGAGCGATGCCGGTAGGAATGGGGCCCACAGTCCCAGCGCGCGCGCCTGCTCACGCAGCTGTGCCAACACCGGCTCGTTCTGTGCCCAGGCACCATGCAGCAGCTGCGACTCGAGCGGCACGAGGGCGTCGCGCACAAAGGTGCGCGCGGTCGCCAACAACGCCTCGAATTCCGTGGCACTCGGCCCCGTATGTCCGTGCATCATGTGAGATACCCACCATCGACCATGTACACGCCACCCGTGCAGTACGATGACGCATCGGACGCGAGGAACAACGCGAGCCCAGCCACGTCATCGGGTTCGCCGATACGACGGATGGGCTGATGGCCGAGCACCTGATCCGAAATATCCTTGTCCTGCCAGAGCGCTTGTGAGAAGCGCGTCTTGATGAGTCCCGGACAGATCACATTGGCACGGATGCCGTCAGCCCCCCACTCCTGCGCCATCACCTTCGTGAGTGACACCAGCGCGGCTTTGCTCACACTGTACAGGCCGAGCCCTGCTTCCGGTGACACGCCGCCGATACTCGCCACATTCACGATCGCCCCGCTACCGCGCTGCGCCATGACCGTGTGGGCCGTGCGACAGAGCTCGAGCGGTCCCTTCAGATTCACCGAGAAAATCTTGTCGAACGCATCGTCGGTGGCTTGCTGCAGCGGACCGAAAATCGGGTTGGTCGCGGCGTTGTTCACGATGATGTCGATGCCGTCGAAGTGCTCCACCGTGCGTGCCGCAAGTTCGTGGGCATCAGCAGCCTTCCCCATGTTGGCCGGAATGCCGACTACGTCGAGCCCTTCGCTGCGTAGCGCCTTCACTACGGCGTCCACGTGCTCCGGCTTCCGGCTGGAGATCGCGACCTTGGCCCCGGCGCGCGCCAGCGTGGTGGCGATCGCCAACCCGATGCCCCGGGTGCCTCCCGTCACGATCGCGACTTTACCATCGAGGCGGAGACGCGAGATCGCGTCGGCAGTGCGCGGGGTAATGGGCTCGTGCATGGCAATGGGCCTGTTGGAGGGAGTCACGCGGTGGCTAGCGCCGATCGAGACGCGTCACGCGGCCGATCGGCGGCGGGACGATTCGGCCATTCATGCGTTCAAGATGCTGCAGCACCAGATCAGCCGTGCGGGAACGAGATCCGGGTGCGGCTTCAAGCGCACGACAGGCCTCGGCCGCCTCGGGAATGCGATAGCCGTCGCCGCTTCGGCAAGACGGGTATGTCACCATCGACACCTGCAGCGTGTCCGTCACACCGATCGGACGACCAGTATCGCGTGTGAGCGCGCCGACCACCCGGGCGGAACTGGGCAGCGTGGCATCGAACTGAAACCGCACGCCACTGAGCTGCAGATACGGCCCGTTGTTCAGGCCACCGCGCCCCACACTTCCTTCGAGCAGGTCAAACGTCACCACGCGCGTTTCGTCGGCAAACAGAAACACACCCTCGATCATGTGCCGCGTGATCGGACCCGCCGGCATCATGTCGTCAAAACGCAGCGCGCCGGAGTTGATCAGCGCCACATCGGCCTTCGTACCGACGCGCATGGCGTCGGCAATCATATTGCCGAACGGACGCTCACGCTTCGAGATCGAATCGATCGCATTGATCGGCTCTCGTGCGATACCCAGCACGCGATCGGGACCGATGCGGCGCGTCAGCGTGTCGCGCCACCGCTGAACCGCGGCCGCCGTGGCGGGGTCATCACGCATCCCCGGGCCAATATCGAACCGCTGGTCGAACACACGCCACGGCGTCGCGCCATCCCGCGTGAACGTGACCAGAATCGCCGTGCGTGAGTTGGACACCGCTTTCACCAGCAGGCGCCGATCGCGCACCGCCCGCCGCCCGTCGTGATCGTGACCGCCCAGAATTGCGGTAATGCACGGCTCGTTCTCGCGTGTCGTCACATCTTCCAGCCTGAAACGGTGCGTCAGCGCGACGACCAGCTCCGATCCCTGCTGCAACAGCGTATCGACGCCGGCGGTGGTGGCGCTGTCTGGATTTCGGCACGATACGTACGGCGCGTAGTCTTGCACCACCGTCGTACCGAGAATGCCGACTTTCACGCCGCCCAGCCGCAGCGTATCCCAGCCGTGCACGCCGGGAAACGGTGCGCCGCTCGCTTCGCTCCAATTCGCCGAGAGCCACCGAAAGCGCGACTCGTGCAGGCGCGCCACGAGATTCGCGCGTGATCCGTCGAACTCGTGATTGCCCAACGTCGCGAGATCGAGCCTCGCCGCGTTGAAGCCATCCACCATCTGCACACCACCATACCACTTACCGAGCACGCTGGGACTGACCACGTCGCCAGCCAGCACAAACAGCACGGTGTCGCCGTTCGCGCGTTCGATCGACTCTCGCAGCGCCGCCACGCGCGCCAATCCGCCGCGGCCGTCGCGCAGCGTATCGGTGACATACACATCGTTCACCAGCAGCATGCGCACGGCCTGTTCCCGAGCACGCGGGGCACGACAGGCCGCGATCGACGCACTCGCAGCCAGCAGCGCTCCACGCACGAGCAGTCGCATCAAGCGCACGGCGGATGTCACACGAGCGACTGCGGCAAGAACTCGATCGTACGATCCCACGCCAGATGCGCCGCGTCCGGCTTGTACACCACGGCGCCCGTGTCGTTGAAGAAGGCGTGACCGGCGTCGTCGACGTACGTCTCGGCGCGAACGCCGGCGGTGTGCGGCATTTCGAGCGCCATCAGCAACCGTTGTGCATCGTCGGGCGGGATGGCCCGCTCGCCGTGATACAGATTGGCCGCCGTGCTACCGGCGGCGCCGCCATTCGCGCGAAACTCCACCATCGTGCCATGCATGTGCGGAGATCTCCGATGCCGTGAACCGTGTGACGAACTCAGAGGCTCGTATCGACGCGTTCGCCACGAATAGCGAAGACTCGCGCGACGGCTTGTCCGATTTTGTTGTTCGGCGTGCTGGCACCAGCGGTGATACCGATCCGCAACGGGCCCGTGGTCGGCAGCCAGTTCGCGATCTCGTCTTCGTGATGATGCGGCCCCACGCGGCGGACGCGTACCGCATTGCCCTCGACGTCGATTTCGTCGGGATCGGCGATGTGGTACGTCGGCACTTGCTCACCGCACAGCGCGGCCAGCGAGATCGTATTGCTGGAGTTGTAGCCGCCCACGACCACCATCAGATCGAGCGGCTCGGCCAGCAGTTCCACCACCGCATCCTGCCGGTCCTGCGTTGCACTGCAGATCGTGTCGAAGGTGCGAAAGTGTTCGGAGCGATGCGCATCACCATACGCACGGGCCATGGCGTCGCCCACCGCCGCCCCGATCGCCAGCGATTCACGAGCCAGCATCGTGGTCTGATTCGCCACGCCGATACGATCGAGATGCAGATCGGGATCGAAGTGATCCGAGGCGGCCTTCGCGAACTTCTCGAGGAACGCCGCACGCGAGAGCGGCGGACGCGGCGTCGGCTTGCCCGCCTTCGCTTCGATGTAGTCCATCACCAGGTCGGCTTCCACCATGTCACGAACCACGATGTACTGCCCGCCCCGATACTTCTCCACTTGAGACGCCGTCGCGCGCGTTTCTTCGTGGTAGAACTTGCCGTGAATCAGCGAGGTGAAGCCATCGCGCGCATACACCTCGACGCGCTTCCACACGTTCAGCACCGATCCGCAGGTCGTGTCGACCACCACGCATCCGAGGTCGCGCAGCGTCTGGAAATCCTGGATGGTGACACCGAAGGCGGGCAGAATCACGACATCGGCCGGCTCCACCGGCGCGTAGTCGAAGCCCTTGCCGCTGGCCGACAGAAACACCACACCCATTTCACGTAACTTCGCGTTGACGTGCGGATTGTGGATGATCTCGCCCGCCAGAAAGATGCGTTTGTCCGGAAACTTCCGGCGCGTCTGATACGCGTAGTCGACCGCGCGCTCCACGCCGTAACAGAAACCGAATTCCTTCGCGAGGCGCACCGTCGTCTGGCCCGCGTGCAGCGTGTATTCCTGCGCGCGAAGCATGTCCACCAGCTGACCGGTGTAGTCGGCCGCGAGGGTGTCTTGCACCTCGGCCTTCAGGCCGAAGCCTTTGCGTACGTACGTCATGTCTGACATGGCGGCAATCTAGCGCATTTCGGGCGCGCCGGCCCGGGCTTCCTCTACCGTCATCACGAACGGCGCCAGCGATTCGCGGGCGATTCGCGGGAGCGGGCGCTTCGCGAATCCCTCTACCGTGACACACACCACGACCATCGTGGCGGCGGCGATCAGGGTGTTGCGGGTGGCGTGACGGACATCCACCTGCAGCGTGAGCGACGTGTCGCCCATACGCGACACATACGTCACGAGCGCCAGCTCGTCGTCCAGGCGTGCGGGTGCGAAATAGTCGATCTCGAGTCGCCGGCGCGGCATCCAGATCCGTGGATTGTCGAACAGCGTGGAATACGGTAGACCCACGGCGCGCAGCAATTCCTGCTCAGCGACCTCCACGAGACGCGTAAACGCGCTGAAACGCATGATCGAGACGAGATCCACATCCGCCCAGCGGACGCGCTCGTGCGTGAGAAAGGGACGCGATGCCGTCATGAGACTTGGTGCAGAACGGTGACCAACTGTCGGGAGATCCCCTCTGGCAGGAACGCTCCCGGGCGTGCAACGTCTTGCAATGTACAAGACCATTCTCGTGCCGTTCGACGGCTCGGTGCTGAGTGCCCGCGCCCTGCCCATTGCCGTGGCGCTTGCCCGCCGAACCGGCGCCACGCTGCAGCTCGCGCTCGTGCATGATCCCAGCGCCTACATCCCCTTTGTGCCCGGAGAAGTCGCGATTCCCGTGTACGATGTGGAGTTGGTCAGCGAACACCGGAAGCAGGATCAGGCCGCGCTCGACGACGCCGTGGCGGGGCTCATGGCGCAGGGCATCAGCGCCACGGGCGTGTTGCTCGAGGGTACAATTGTCGAGGCGCTCGTGGAGCACGCCCAGTCGTCGGGGGTCGATCTTACCGTCATGACCTCTCACGGACGCAGCGGCTTCGAACGCCTGCGACTCGGCAGTGTGGCGACGGCGTACCTCACGCGGGCCACGGCGCCGGTCTATCTGGTGCGGGGATCCGGCAGTGACGCGCCGCCGGAACTACCCGTGGGCACCCTGCTCTGCACCCTCGACGGATCTCCGTTCGCCGAAGCCATCCTGCCGCACGCCAAGGCGTTCGCCGACGCGGTCGGGCTCACGATGGCGCTGCTGTCGGTCGCCGTCCCGCACGCGATGCCGATGGCGCCGTTCGGCGCCGAAACGCTGCTCGCCGACGACAGCGCCATCGCGCTCGAGGAGGCGGGACGCCGTGATTATCTCACGCGCATGGCAGCCGACTGCCCGCTCGGAACCGAAGTCCACGCCGTCACCGACATGAGTGTGTCTCGCGCCATCATCGACGAAGCGACACGCACCTCGGCGGGAGCACTCGCCATGGCGACACACGGACGCGGCGGACTCAAGCGTATGATGCTGGGAAGCGTCGCCGACGAAGTCATCCGCCACACCCACGCGCCAGTGTTGGTGTACCGACCGTCCTGAGCGCGGTCGCGCTACGCGTGGCCTTCCGCCGGTGCGAAGAGCGCTGGCGCCAACCAGGGCGCCAGCGCATAGGCCACCATCGGCTCATAGGCCCCTTGCCGGTCGATCAGCCCCGCCGTGAGGATGCCCACGGCACCACGCCCATGCTTGGTGCCGACCACGTTGGCAATTTCGTCCATCGCGTGCCCGAGCTCTTCGCCGGCACGAATGCGCGCGGCCACCAAATCCGGCAAAGGCATCGACAGTGAGCCGCCAAGCCCCTCGACACCGTCGCGATCGACGACCACCGCCCACGCGCAACTACGCATCCGGCCATCCGCGAGCTCCACGACGCCGCCCTCGAGTCCAACGGCAAGCTCGGCGCCGGTGACCTCGAGCGCGGCGAGGGCCCGGTTGCGGGCACCGCGCTGCGTTTCATCGTCGCCGATCGGCTGGTCAGGCACGCCACTCGCGACATCGACACCCACCAACTCCAACGCGGGCTGCACACGCTCGAGTACGGCGCGCACGGCAGCAAGCTTGACCGGATTTCGCGAACCGACGGCCACACGCGCAAAGGGAAAGGTCATATTCACTCGGTTCGCCGCAGAAAAGGGTCGAGGTTGGTTCCAAACGCTTGCTCGCAGGCACGTATGCAAGTAACCTAGCTCTTCTGACTCCACGATATGCCCGTCTCCCTCTCCGACGCGCGACGGGCCGACTCGCGCGATCGTCCACCCGGACCCGTGCCCCCTCGCACGAGACTCTGGCTCGACTTCGTCAACACCGACGCCGCCGCGCAATCGCCCGGGGGCGATTTGTTGCGGGACTTCGAGGCGCTCCTGAGCTGGTTCCAGGCGCAGGGCGCGGTCGACGACGAGCGCGCGGCAGGCATTCGCCGACGTGCCGTGCTCCAGCCAGCCGCCGCGGCCGCCACGCTCGTCGATGCGCGACGGGTGCGCGCCGCACTCCGCGTACTGGCGGAAAAGGGGCATCTCTCCGATCGGGTGCGCGACGATGCCGTGTTGGAGATCAACCGGGTGCTCGGGCGGAGTGCAGGAACGCGTCGGCTCGATGCGCGCGCCGAGGGCGGGTATGCGCGCGCTTTTGTGCCCACGGGGGATGCATTCGCCGGCCTGATGATCCCGATCGTCGAATCGGCGGCCGACTCGCTGGTGGAAGCCGAGCTGGCGCGCGCGCGCCGCTGCGCCGATCCGCGCTGTCATCGCGTGTTTCTCGACGGCACGAAGAACGGACGGCGTCGCTGGTGCGATATGGGGACCTGCGGCAATCGCGCCAAGGCCGCCCGTCATCGGGCACGCACGGTCCCGCGCCCTTGAGCGAGCTCGCACGCCGCGCATGACGACGCCGCGTACCCCCACCCGCGCCATCGACGCCGTGCCGCGACCAGAGTCCGATCCGGACCTGACGCTGGAGCGCGGCTTTGTCGCGTCATTACGATGGCTCGTCTCGGAAGGCGACGCGCGTGGCGTCCGCCGCATTGCCGTCGAACTGCGCGCCCTGCGTGAAGCCCTCGCCGCGCTCGACGAAACCCGCGCCGCACGCGATGACTTCGAGCGGCGGGCGCACGAACTCGACAAGGAACTGCAGGCCGCCCTCGCCGTGCTGGGGCCGGGCACGGCGATCAACGGCAACGGATCACTCGTGCAGCGCCTGGCGCGCCTTCGGGAACGCCTCGCCGAGGATACCGCATCGCGTCGTCAGCTCACGCTCGAGCGCGACGCGTGGCGTGCGATGTGCACGTTGCTCACGCAGACCCGCGCCCGCGTGCACGAGTTGCTCGAAGACGCCGAGCGCGAGCGCGATTCGCTCGCGAGCGCCCTCGATGTCATGAAGGCGAGAGTGATGGAACTGAGTGCGCTGCACGACGATGCCGCACGCGACTCAGCCGCCAGTCGTGCTGAACTGGCGGCCGTTCGGGAAAAGCTACGTCGCTGGAGCGGCACCGTGGAGCGCGCACTGCACGAACTCGCCGGCGCCGCCGGTTCGCTCGCGCGCGACGCCTGATCGGTGCCGCGCGTGTGTGGACGCGGTCTTACGTGCTGACGACTGACGTCACGTTGGGTGTGACCACCGCGCGCACGACCGACTCCTTCAAGTAGCCCATCTCAACCGCGTAGTTGGCGAGCTTGCGCTGCAGCAGACGACGCCCGCGGAACAACCGCGACTTCACCGTGCCTTCCGGCACGCCGAGCGCATTGGCGATCTCGGCATACCGCAGACCCTGCAAATCGCTCAGCACCACCGCAGCCCGATACTCCTCGGGAAGCGAGCGGATGGCGCGTGTGATCTCGTCGTCGAGGAACGAGTCATAAAAGCGCCCTTCCGGATCGGCCTCGCCGACGGCCTCGAACAGCGCCCACCCCTCGGTATCTTCCGGCTGCTGCACTTCGCGCGCATCGATGCGACGCTTCCGGCTCACGAACACGTGGTACAAAATGGTGAACAGCCACGCGCGGATGTTGGTGCCGAGATGGTACTGCTCCCACCGCTCGAGCGCGCGCAGCAAGGTGTCGGACACCAGATCCTCGGCGTCGTCGCGCGAGCGCGCGAGTTTCAGCGCGAACGAATACAGCGCATCCAAATGCACAAGCGCCTCACGTTCAAACTGCGCGCGACGGGCAACGCGATCATCACTCCGATCCGCCGCGTCTTGTGCCTCGCGCGGAACGGTCGCCAGCAGCACCGCCTCGTTATTCATGCTCACCATGATCCTGCTCTCCATGAGTCTGCGCCGCGCGCAGCAGTCGCCGTCATACTGCCATCGAGGGAACCGACATGTTCCCCGCAATGCCGTGCTGTGAGGATCCTGTGAACTCGAGGTTCCGGCTGACGTGCATGGCCGCGCTATCGCGCACATGCATCGCGATGAACCGTTTCAGATCCTCGGCGATGCCTTCAAGCACCGAGAGATCGCGCTTCACGCGCGTCATCAGCACCGCGCCTTCCAGCGCGGCAATGATGAATCGCGACAACCGCACCGCGTCTACGTCATCGTGCAGCTGCGGACGCGCCTCCCACAGCAGCGAGCGGATTTGACTGGCCCAGCGTTCGAACACGGCTTCGATCCGGACCCGGAAGCCCTCATGCGCGTCGGCCAGCTCGGCCGCCAAATTTCCGAACGGTGAACCCCGACGGCCACCACTTTCCGACTGCAGCGCCACCACGGCGTCGATGAACAGGTTGAGCCGCTCTAGCGGGTCGATCATCGGCTCGCGCAAAATGGCAAGACCGCGTTCGGCAAAACGCTCGAACTGACGGTTCAACACCTCATAGCCAAGTTCTTCTTTCGACTTGAAGTAGTGATAGAAGTGGCTCTTGCCACTGAGTTTCGCGCCTTTGATCACGTCATCCACCGAGGTGGAGGTGAACCCTCGCTCGGAGATCAACGTGGCGGCTGCATCTAGGATTTGCGTTCGGCGGTCTGACATCGTGTGGTGATAATAGGACCGTACGGTCCAATGCGCAAGCCCGGCCACATAAGATGCCATAAGCATATCCCTTATAAACACTTACGAACACACGGCATTTCGATCATGAGCAAAAACGAGCGCGGTGAAGGCGAAAACTTAGGACCGTTGAGTCCGAGTGCTGGGCATCAGGTCACGCGAACCTATCTTGAGATGTCCTCTCCTCGGCAACTGGTACCTGGGCAACAACCCAGCGTGCAGGCGTCGCTCGACCGGATCGACCCCTGTACCGTCGGCACGTGGCGCGCGCTCTACCGGCAAATCGGCGAGCCTTGGCACTGGCACGACCGCGACGCATGGGACCAAGGCGCCATGGCGGCGCATCTCGCTCGGCCGGAGATTCGGATCTATCGCGTAAAGGCCGAGCTCGGTCCCGAGTGGACGGACGCGGCTGGTTTTCTCGAACTGGAGCGACACGAAGACGGGTCGGTCGAGATCGCGTACATCGGACTCGACCAGCGCGTCCTTGGCCGCCGTCTCGGCGGATGGCTCGTCACGCAGGCCGTCCACACGGCGTTCGCGTGGGACGCCGTGCGGGTTTGGCTCCACACCTGCACCCTCGACGCGCCGGCGGCGCTCCCGAACTACCTCGCCCGTGGATTTTTGATCACACGTGCCGAGACTTACCACACGACCGGTTCGTCGAATTAGCCGGCCGCCACGATGTCGCCACACTCCGAGGCGCACCAGGCGGCTGTCGCTATCGGATATGGACCATGCTCGTTGGTTCGTCGCTCTGGATGCCGGCCTCCGGCTGGTCCATACCGCTACCCGCTGCACCTGACACGTCCGTCCAACTCGTTCTGAGTTTTGGACCGGTCGAGCCTCCGGACAGCGCCTGGTTCTCCGCGATCGCCGAGCGATTCCCGGCCGCGCAGCACCTCTACGCCTCCGGCGGCGGACAGATCGCCAACGGTGCCGTGGACGACGCACATACCGTGGTGACCACCGTCTCCTTCGATCACGCCACGCTCGTTCCCGTCGTCCGTGACGGGGTCACGGTCGAGAACAGTCGCGCCATCGGTGCCGACATCGGCGCGGAACTCACGAGGATTGCCGGTCTTCGGCATGTGCTGATCTTCGCCGAAGGTATTTCCATTAACGCCGCCGGCTTCCTCGACGGTCTCAACCCGATGCTCCCTCAGGGCGTCAAGGTCAGCGGCGGGCTCGCGTCGAATGGCATTCTGCTCACGCGCTCGGTGATCGGCCTCAACGACACCCCCACGACCGGCCGCGCGGTCGCGCTCGGGCTCGTGGGCGAATCGCTGGTCATCGGCACCGGCTCAGTCGGAGGCTGGGACTTGTTCGGTCCCGATCGCATCGTGACACGCTCGACCGTGGCCGAAGTCTTTGAACTCGACGGCGAGCGCGCCCTCGACGTGTACTCCCGCTATCTCGGTGAGTTTGCCAAGGAACTACCCGGCAGTGGCCTGCTCTTCCCGCTCGCCGTGCGGTCGTACAAGGACGGACCGATTTCGGTACGCACGCTGGTTGGCATCAACGAGGCTGAAGGCTCCATGCGCTTTGCCGGCGACATCCCCACCGGCAGCATCGTGCGCCTCATGCGTACCACGACGGACAAGCTGATCGACGGTGCCGCGCAGGCCGCCGAGTTGGCTCACGACGGTCTCGCCGAGGGCAGTTCCGCACTCACGCTCTGCATCTCCTGCATTGGGCGCCGCGCCGTAATGCGCAGCCGCGTCGAGGAAGAGATCGAGGAGGTCGCGCGTCTGAGCGGTGCATCCACCGTCGTCGGATTCTACAGCAACGGGGAGATCGCGCCTCCCTCGGATGGTCGTGAATTCGCCGCTGCCGTGCTGCATAATCAGACGATGACCGTGACGACGATCTCGGAGCTCTGAGGATGCACCCGTACGTGCTGCGTCAGCTGCGACGACATGGCATCAGCGAGGCGTCCGATGCGCTGCACCCGATCCTCAGGTCGGTCAGTGCACTGCTGCATGACGTCGATCGGGAGCGTGAGCTCGGCGCTGCCGCCATGACGGAGTTGTCACGCGAGCTCGAGTCGCGCTACGAGCGGATGCAGCAAAGCGAACAGCGCTATCGGTTGCTCTTCGACGAGAGCCCGATCGCGATGAGGCGGCGGTCACCCGTGAAGACCGCCGCCTCATCGCGTGGAACCACGCCGCCGAAACGACCTTCGGCTACGAGGCGAAGGCGGTGCTCGGTCAGCCGATCGAGAGCCTCCGGCTTTGCGGCGGCGACGAGTGCCTGCTTACGCCCATGCTCGCCCCAAACGTTCCACTTCCGGAGTCGGGAGCGCCGATGGAAGCGATGATGCGCGCCCGCGATGGGCGTGTACTTGATGGCGAGATCGTGTTCCACGCCGTCGTGTTGCGGGAGCGCGAAGCGGTGATCGTGCATGTGCGCGATGTCACGCTGGAGCGCGCGTCCGTCCGTGCTCGCGCTGAAAGTGAAGCCCGCTTCCGCGCGTTCTTCGAGTACGCCGGCATCGCGATTCACGTGTTGTCGTTTGACGGCATCATTCTCGAAGCGAACCCCGCCTCTCAGGAGCTCTTGGGATACTCACCGAGCGAAGTCGTTGGCCGATCGGCAGTCTCGTTGTCACCCGAGGAAGACATCGAGGCCGCGCGGGAACTCGGCCACGATCTTCGGACCGGGAAACGCGACTCGGTCACCATCGAGCGCCGCTTCTTCCACAAGGAAGGGCACGTGGTGTGGGGACAGCTCACGGTCTCCCGCGTGACGCACGGCGGCGACTCACGCATGATCGGCATGATTCAGGACATCACCGAGCGCAAGCGCATGGAAGGCCAGCTGCTCAAGCAGGCGTTCCAGGACGACTTGACCGGCCTTGCCAACCGCGTCCTCTTCCGCGATCGCTTGCGGCACGCGCTCGAGCGACGGAATCGTAGCAACACTCGAGTCGCCGTCATCCTGCTCGACCTCGACGGCTTCAAGCGCGTCAATGATTCGCTCGGTCACGCGGTCGGCGACGAGCTACTGCAGATCGTCGGACGCCGGATCGCCAGCACCGTTCGATCCGGTGAAACAGTCGCGCGCCTCGGTGGTGACGAGTTCTCCGTCGTCATTGAATCGATCGAACAGGGGGATGATCCAGAGGTGCTCGCGGAGCGCCTGCTGATGTTGCTCCGCATGCCCATGCGCATCGGGGGACGCGAAGTCGTCGTCGGCGTCAGCATCGGTATTGCGATCGCCGACCTGCTGGACGATGAGGAGACCGTACTGCGCAACGCGGACACCGCGATGTACGCCGCGAAGTCGTCGGGAAAGGCCTGCGTGCGACGCTTCGATCCCACGATGCACCGCGATGCGATGGAATGGCTGGAACTCGAGTCCGATCTGCGCATGGGTGTGGACCGGCACGAGTTCTTCCTCGAATTCCAGCCGCTCATGCGCATCGAGAGCGGCCGTGTGAAAGGCTTTGAGGCGTTGATCCGTTGGCAACATCCAAAGCGCGGGTGCATCACGCCGGGATTGTTCGTGCCGATCGCCGAGGAAACCGGCATGATCGTGCCGCTCGGGCGCTGGGTGCTGATGGAAGCATGCATGCAGGCGGCACGATGGACGCACTACGCCGCCGAGCCGCCATCCGTGAGTGTGAACGTGGCGGCGAAGCAACTCGACGGCGACAGCCTGATGGACGATACCAGGGCAGCGCTGCAGGTCTCCGGGCTCGACCCGAGTCGCCTGATTCTCGAGATCACCGAAAGCGACGTGATGCGCACGCCCGAGCTCGCGCTGGAAAAGCTGAATGCGCTCAAGGCGCTCGGCATCAAGCTCGCGATCGACGATTTCGGCACGGGCTACTCGTCGCTCAGCAACCTGCAGTTCTTCCCGGTGGACGAGCTCAAGATCGACCGTTCCTTCGTGTCGCGCATTGAGGACGGTGACCGTGAGGCCGCGTTCGTACGCACCATCGTGTCGCTCGCCAAATCGATGGGGATCGAAGTCGTGGCCGAAGGCATCGAGGAAGTCGGGCAACAGCAGTTCCTCCACTCGATCGGCTGCGATTTCGGACAGGGGTATCTGTACAGCCGTTCACTGCCGGCCGGCGACGTCGAGGCCTTCGTGAAGCAGTCGAAGCAAGTGCTCCCCATGTTGTCGTCGGCCGGGAAGAAGTTCGCGTAGCGGCGCGGTCAGCGTCGCCGTCGCCCCTTCCCAGGGTGACGATGCCCGCCGGGTCCGCTCTTACCGCCACCACGCTCACCTCCGCGAGCGCCTCCGCGAGCGTCTCCGCGACCGCGGTCGTGGCCTTTCCGCTCGACCTTCGGCTCCGTCGTGCGGGTGCGTTCATCATCGGTGAATGGCAAGTCGAGCTTGTGCTGCAAGTCGGCGAGCGTATCAGCCCGCACCGACCCGCGCTGCCCGCGCGGCACCACGAAGCGCACCGGACGATCGAGTGACGGCACCTCCTCCTGCACCATCGTGCGCGCCACCTTCTCCGGCACCCGCAGCCGCACCACAGGCACCAGACGTCCGTCGTGCTCCTCCACGTCATAGTCCATCGGCACCGTGCGATCGCGGATCTCGACGGCCCCCGGCATGGCGCGCGCCTCGGCCACCTGCTCGTGACTCACGAAATCCCGCCGATCAATCAGCATCGGGATATTCCGGATCGACTCCCAGTTCGTGGCCGTGCCCATCTGCTGTTCGTACCACGCGGTGAGCTCCGCCTGCCCGAGACGCGGAGTGACCCCGCCCAGGCGCCGCCACACTTCGCGGATCTCCTCGACCACTGGCTGATTCCGGCGCACCGAGGCGTGCCGCAATTCATTGCGCGCCGCCGCTTCGGCCAACAGATGTCGCGCGGCCTGCGCGTGCTCTGGTGGGAATTCGTCCAGTCCTTCACTCTCGCGCGCGAGTTCGAATCCGAAGTAGGTGAGCCGTCGGCGCAACAACACCGGCGACTGCTTACGGTCAGGATCGAGGGCCAGCTCCGGCAAATGACGCTGCGCGTACTGCTTGATCAGTTCGATCGAGAGCTGCGTGCCCTCGATGCTGGCCCGCGGCACACCGAAGCGATCGGCGAAGTAGCGTAGCGGGCCCGCCACCGCGCCCCAGCTGCCGCACACGCTCGTTTTCGACACGCGCGCTTCCTGACCATCCGTGGTTTGCTCCTCGATCACGAGATCGAACGGCATGAAACGCGCGAGCAGATCGCCGAAGCGTCGCTGTACGTCATGACGCACCAGGGGCAGCGTGGTCGGCAACGGCATGCCGACCGAGCGATAGACGCTGGCCATCGCGAGCGCGGCATCTTCCAGCGACTTCACCAGCACACCGCGCTGCTCGGCCCAGTGCGCGATCCGCTCGGCGTCGAACATGTGCCGCGACAGCCCGTACACTTCCCCGATGTAGCCGGCCGCACGGAAGCCATCGGCGTAGACGTTGTACGCCGTGAGATGATCGCTGCCGCGCACCACCAACCCTTCCAGATCGCGCCCTTCACGCGTCATGCGATGCAGCGAGTCGATGCCGCTCATCACCGCCAGCATCGGCAGCAGTTCGTCATCGCCGTTCACGATGAGCTCACCCCAGGCGCGCTCCACCGGCAACGCTTCCACGGCCTTGCCGTACGCGGTCAGTCGGCCGTTTTCGATCAGTCCACGCGACTCGAGATGCGCGATCGCCTTGCGATACGCCACGCGATCGAGCGGCACCGGCAAGTCGAGCGCGTCCGCCTGCACGCCTAGGTCGGCGCAGGTGAGGGCCACGCGCTCGGAGTCACCCGCCAACTGGAAGTCCGGCGCCGTGGGCTTGAGCGTCTCGAACCGGATGTCACGATCGCTCAGAATGAACACGCGACCATTGGCCACGCGGCCATGCACGCGCCCGGCCATCTGCAGGATCTCGTTCGACCCGAGGTGCACACGCGTAAGCACGTTCCTTCCACGGTCGATCACGTTGGTGAACCGCGTATCGTCGATGATCACCGTGTCGAGCCCAGGCACATTCAATGCGCTCTGCCCGGCCGCCGTCATCGCGAGAAAGAACGGTTTCGGTACCACGCCCTCGAGGAATGGACGGATCACGCGAATCGGCTCGCCGCCGTGATAGTGCGCCGCCGTAATGCGCGGATAGCGTAGGCGCACCCACTCGGCCGCTTCCTCGACCGACGCGCGAGTGGGCAGGAAGATCGCCACGCCGCGCTCCGAGCGGGACACTTTCTGCAGGAACTTGTCGTCAAGAAAATTCAGCGGCTGCTTACGCTCGACTTCGACTTTTGCGGCCTTGGTGGCATCGAACGCCGACACCTGCAGCACATCGGCGCTCTCGAGATAGCGCGCATAGAACGTCGGGTCGACCGTCGCCGACAACCAGATAAAGCGGCACCCCACGCGCTTGCCGAGGGCGAGACACAGTTCGAGCTCCGCGCTCGTCTGGTGAATCTCATCGACGACCAGCGTGTCGGTCGGCTGGATGTCGCCATCCTGAAACCATCGGCGCGCGATGCCGGTCGTGATCACCACTACGTTCCACGACGGCGTCTCCGGCGTCGCTTCCCGTTCGCGGTTCACCACGCCCGCTTTCAGCGCGGTCGTGCCAAGAATCGTTTCGGCGATGGGACGAATCGCCAGCGTCTTCCCGGTGCCCGTGCCGGCCACGATGCCAAACCCCTGCCCACTCGACGCCAGGCGCCGCAGGTCATCCCCGCGCGTACGCTCGAGGAACGTGTCGAGGTGCAAGCCGACCGCGAGTTCGATCGTCTCGCATGCCGCACGGGTCGGTGCGATGACGATGACGCGCCCGGTCGGCGGCTTGGCCGCGACAAAGGCGTCGCGGTCGGGGGGTAGGTAACGATCTCGAGGAGTGCGCACCTGTGAAATCTACTGCGGATTCGGCTTGCATTGGATCAATCAGGCGCGCGCCGCTAAATTTGAGTGATGAGCACTCCGGTTCGCTGTACCTGGCCCGTCAAGGCACTGGACGTGGCGTATCACGATACGGAGTGGGGCGTACCGGTACATGACGACCGCACGCTGTTCGAGTTCATCACGCTCGAGGGGGCGCAGGCGGGACTGAGCTGGTCCACCGTGCTCGCCAAGCGCGCACACTATCGCGCCGCCTTTCAGCAGTGGGATGTCAGCGCCATTGCCGGGTTCGCACCGGCTCAGGTCGACACACTGATGCAGAACGCGGGGCTGGTGCGACATCGCCAGAAGCTGGTGAGTACCATCGGCAACGCCCGCGCCTTCCTCGCCATACAGGACGCGTTCGGGAGCTTCGACGCGTACCTCTGGCGCTTTGTTGACGGCACACCGATCGATCAGCGGCTCACAGCGTCGAGCCAGATGCCCACGCAGACCGCCATCTCCGATGCGATCTCCAAGGATCTCAAAGCGCGCGGATTTCGCTTCGTGGGCACCACCATCTGCTATGCGTACCTGCAGGCCGTCGGGCTGGTGAACGACCATCTGGTCTCGTGCTTTCGGCACGACGAGGTCGCCCGCGACCAGAACGCCCACCATCGACTCGACGCTCGCTGATGTGGCGCGACGGCCTGTTCCGGTCGGGTGTTCCCACCATGATCGCCGGGATCTGCTTCCTCGCCCTGGCGTATGTCGGCGTCGTGCGTCGCGAACGACTGGCCGTGTATTGGGCGGCTGCCTGGGCGCTGCTGGTCGCGCGCTATGTGTGGAGCAGCGTGTGGGGCCTTCCGTATCCGTCACCGTGGATCGGGACGGCAGCCGCCATGCTGCGGGTGGGCTTCGCCATGACGATCCTGGCTGGCACCGTTGCACTGCGCGGCGATCGTTTCCGTGTGTGGCTCATTCCGGCTGTCGCCATCGGCGTGCCGTTAGCCACGGGGGTGCTCGGCTCCGTGATGCGCTCTGGCGATCAGAATCGCCTCAATCTCAGCGTGATGCTGTTGCTGTTGCTGATCGCCGCGTGGCGATTGGCCACGGCCAGTGCGTTGCCTCGCTTCGAGCGCGCTGCGTCATCCATCTCGCTCGCCGTGTACGGGCTGGCGTCGTTCACGGCATCGCAGCTCCCCGATGGCGGCGCCGCGCTGGGCCGGGTGACGATGCTGGCATGGGCGTCGCAGCTGCTGGTTGGGATCAGCATTCTCGCCACCTTCTTCCGGCTCTCGTACGACGCCGAACTGGCGGCACGGCGCACCGTTGAGCAGCGGCTCACGCAGGCCCTCAGCGGCTTCGTGCACATCTGCATGCACTGCAAAGCCGTTCGCGGCGAGCAGGATGCCTCGTGGCAGAAGCTGGAGACGTTCGTGGCCGAACGCACACAGGCCGTACTTTCGCACGGCCTGTGTCGTGATTGCGCTGAAGAGTACTTTCCCGACGAGACGAGCGGTCATTCGCCCGCGGTTGCCGGCGCATAAGCGGCCGAGCGCTTACCGCTGAATCAGCTTCACCCGCTGGCCGTTCTTGAAGATCTCGATGCGGTCGGCGCGTCCGTCGCGGTTCACGTCGGTCCAGACCTGCAGCAGTTCGTTGCTCTGATCAAGAAAGATCGCGCGCCACGGCACGCCGCCCCGTCCCTGATCAGGCACGCGCACGGTGAATTCGTTGGTACCGAGCCACTGCATGATGTCGCTGCTGGGCCGACCCTGCAGCACATCCGTCACCGAGCGCATGGGCGGCAGGACCTGCGGATAGGCGCGAGACGCGTACTCCGGCAGATCATCGCACCGACCATCCTTATCGAGATCGTTGCACACCGGCGGGCCATAGCGTTGGTCGTCGCACCAGCCGTCGCCGTCGCGATCGAGACACGTCGCCGAGCCGTATCCCGGTGGCCGGACGCCCGGCGCCTGCGCGAAGTAGCGCGGATCGTTCACCGCGCCCGGCACCACCACGCCGCCCGGCGTGATGTACCCGCCGTATGACCCTGTGGGCCCCTGCGGTGACACCGCGCTCCCCGGATACGACGAAGCCGGCGAAGAATTCGCCGGCTGATCACCGTGGAGCTGCGCGTCCGTAATTTTTTTCGCTTCCCAGGCGTCCCTCGCCCGCGGATCCGCCTGAGAGAGATCAGGCGGAATCAGCGGAGCGCCCTTCTTGTCGGTGGGTTTCGCGAACCCCTTGATCGGCAGATCCGGCTTCTTCCCCTTCGCCGCATCCTCACCGTAGATCACGCGCCCGTTCGCCGGCTTGTTCCGCACGGCACTGGCACAGTCGGTCGGCGCCGGCTGCTGCGCGGCCGGGACCCCTTCGACCCACACACGGCACATGCCAGCCGGCGGCCGATAGTCCTTGGGAATATCCGTTTTATCGTTTCTCTCGCTGCGACCCTGCGCGCTCGCGCGCTCCGCACCAAGCGTCAGGCTCAGTACGGCGGTCGTCGCCAGAATGCGCCAATTCATCTGAAACATGCCTTCCTCCTGCAGGACATCGCGCGCCGTCCACCACGGAGAGCATACGGACGTCCCGATGTCTTTCTAGGGCAGGGTCCATGCCACGACGGACCCGACCGTCGGCTGGCGCACTGCTGCGGTGTAAGTATCGGCACCACGGTACCCTACGGACAGGGGGAGGGATCGTGAGGTAACAGGCAGCGTCCGTAGGAGGGGACACTCACTGTCTTAAAAACAGTAAGGGGTATGGAGTACGGGGTATGGAGTGCGTGTTTCCCTACCCCCTACTCCCGACTCCCTACTTCGCTGTTAATCCCCAAACGAAATACCCATCATTCGGGCGGCCTGCACCACGTCATGGGCCGGGTCGACGCGCTTCGTTTCCTTGAGCACGTCGGCGATCGGGATGGTGACCAGGTGCGGCGACTGTAGCGCGACCATGTGACCCCAGCGCTTGTCGGCCACGGCCTGCACGGCTGCGGCGCCGAAGCGGGTGGCCAGCAGTCGATCGTAGCCGGTGGGTGATCCACCGCGTTGCAGATGTCCCAGCACCATGGAGCGGGTTTCCTTGCCCGTAATGCGCTGAATGTCGTACCCCATGCGTTCAGCGATCCCGCCCAGACGACGATCCTGCCCCGGTAGCGACGCGCCGATGATCGACTCCATACCACCCTTGGGCTTCGAGCCTTCGGCGACCACCACGATGCTGAAGCGCCGACCGGCCGCGTCCCGGTCCATGATCTTCTCACAGACTTTCTGAATCTCCCACTCGATTTCGGGAATCAGAATGACGTCGGCGGTCCCTGCCACTCCGGCGTGCAGCGCGATGAATCCGGCGTCACGCCCCATGACTTCCAGCACCATGACGCGATCGTGCGACTCCGCCGTCGTGTGCAGCTTGTCGATCGCTTCCATGGCCGTATTCACCGCGGTGTCGAAGCCGAACGTCGTCACCGTGCCGGGCACGTCATTGTCGATCGTCTTCGGCACGCTGATCACGCGCATGCCCTTGGCCGCCAGCTGCGCCGCAATCTTCAACGAGCCATCGCCGCCGATCGAGATGATCGCTTCGATGCCGAGATTGCGGGCATTCTCCACGAGCTCATCGGAGCGATCGACATTCTTCCACGTTCCGTCGGGCTGCAGAATCGGATACGCAAACGGGCTGCCGCGATTGGTCGTCTTGATGATCGTGCCGCCCTGATTGGCGATGCCGCGCACCGTCTCCTCGGTGAGAGGGACGATTTCGTCTTCGCCAAGGAGCCCGGCGTAGCCGCGCTTGATGCCAAGCACGTCCCAGCCGCGGGTTCGGGCGGAGAGCACTGCCGCCCGGATGACGGCGTTGAGTCCCGGAGCGTCGCCGCCGCCGGTGGAAATCGCTATCCGCATGTCAGAAGAGATGGATCGAGTGGTTGGGAGTGATCGCGATAATCTATCGCGTCATCACGCATTCAGGGCGTCGGGAATGCGGGTGCGCGCATCTGAACCCCGGCACCGGCAGCCAGTTGGCGCACGATGGTGTCTTGAGACGCGAGCACACCGCGCAGCGAGTCGATCTGCGCCTGCAGCATGGAATTCTCCTCGCGAAGCTCGCCCACGAGCGTACCGAGGTCCATCACCGCCTGTCCCGAATTCAGTTCGCTGGCCGGGCTGGGGATGCCGCCGCCGGCGGTGGCCGCAGGCAATGGCCGTGGTCGCAGACAGACTCGTGAGCGCGATGGCGATCAGGGTCGCGACCCGGCGAGGCCCGGCCAACCGGTCAGCGTTGCGAAGCGCATGGCGGCGTAGTTCGGATGACACCGTTCGACAACCTCGGAGTGATCGTGTGATCCAGCGCGACGAGCAACGCGATGCTTCACGATATCGTCGCCGCGCCTCATCCACGACACCCTGCGCCCATGTTACCGATGCAC
Organism: Gemmatimonas sp.; assembly: GCF_031426495.1. Taxonomy (NCBI): domain Bacteria; kingdom Pseudomonadati; phylum Gemmatimonadota; class Gemmatimonadia; order Gemmatimonadales; family Gemmatimonadaceae; genus Gemmatimonas; species Gemmatimonas sp. The sequence goes on from NZ_JANPLK010000019.1 coordinate 52,809, forward strand.
CTTTCGCGCCGCACCGACGGCCTGCGCCAACGTCGACGCGGCGCGACGCTGGTCGAGCAGCTGTGGCTGCTCGTGCTCACTGGCGCCCTCGCCGCGCTCGCGATCACGTCGGGGGGCAAGCTGTTCGCGGCCCTCGATGTGGCGATGGCTGCCCAGGAAACTGTCGACCTGCTCGCACTGGCGCGTGATCACGCCATTGCCACCGGCGGCCGGACTGCGGTGCGCTTCGATGTGACCGGCACGCGTGTCGTCGTGCACGCGGGCCGCGACACCATCGCCGTGGGCGACTTCCATGGCAGCGGACTCACGCTCGAGGCCACGCGCGACTCGCTCAGCTATGCGCCATCAGGATTGGGCGTGGGGGCCGCGAATCTGCGACTCGTTCTTAAGCGAAGCGCCCGAGCCGACACCATTACGGTGTCGCGTCTCGGGCGCGTGCAACGACGATAGCAACGGCCGACGCAACCGCCGACGCAACCGCCGACGCAACCGCCTCGAATCAGGTGCCGAAGTCGAAGCCCGGCACGCTCACGCGCGGAATTTCCTGACCGATGGTCCGCTCGATCGTGCGCACCATGCCGATGTCTTCGGCCGCCATGAAGGTGTAGGCATCGCCGGTGCTGGCGGCGCGGCCAGTACGGCCGATCCGGTGCACGTAGTCTTCCGGCTGCTGCGGTACGTCATAGTTGATCACGTGCGTGATGCCGGAGATGTCGAGACCCCGCTGCGCGATGTCGGTGGCCACCAACACGCGCAACTTGCCCGACTTGAAGTCTTCGAGCGCCGCCATGCGTTCGCGCTGGGACTTGTCGGCATGCATCGCGCCCGCCTTCACGCCGGCCTTCTCGAGATCCTGCACCACGCGATCGGCGCCGCTCTTCGTGCGCGTGAACACCAGCACCGAGTCGTGCGCCTTCTTCGTGAGCAGATGCACGAGCAGATCATTCTTGAGATGACGCGGTACCGGGTACACCGCGTGCGTCACCGTGGTCGCGGCCGACGAACGCCGACCGACCTGCACCACGACGGGCTTGCGGAGATACTTGCGCGCGAGCGCCTCGACCTCGGGCGGCATGGTGGCGCTGAACAGCAGCGTCTGCCGGTAGCGCGGGACCTGTTCGACGATGCGATTGAGCTGCGGCGCAAAGCCCATGTCGAGCATGCGGTCCGCTTCGTCGAGTACCAACGTCTCGAGATACGAGAAGTCGACGTTGCGTTTCTCGAGATGGTCCAGCAAGCGTCCCGGCGTGGCGACGACCACGTCGACGCCGGCGCGCAGCGCGCGTTCCTGCGGCTCGTAGCCGACGCCGCCGAACACGGGGATGACGTCTACCGGCGCGTACTTGGAATACTTGCGGACACTCTCCTCCACTTGGAGACAGAGCTCGCGGGTGGGGGTGAGCACGAGGACGCGCGTCCGACGCGGTCCGCCCAGCAGTCGATGCACCATCGGCAGCGTGAAGCTGGCGGTCTTGCCGGTGCCCGTCTGGGCGAGGCCGATCAGATCGCGACCTTTCAGCGCGAGCGGAATGGCATCGCGCTGAATGGGCGTGGGACGCTCGTAGCCGGCATCGGAGAGCGCGGCGAGCAAGGGTTGGGCGAGGCCCAGATCGGCGAACGTTGTGTCGTCGATCAGCGTGTCAGGGTCGATTGCAGTCATGTGTTGACCGGAAAGCTAATCGGTCGGGCCGTACGGGAAGCCTAGAGCAGCTCGATCTCTCGACCGCTCAGCTGGGCGATCAAGGCAAGCCGAAAGGTGACGTCGGCGGAAAAGGCCGAGTCGGTGGGCTCGCCGAAGGTCGGATCGGAGAGCGGAAGGAGCGGCCACGACCACACGGGCACGCGCTCCGGCATCACGACCGAGCGCGGCGGGGTCCACACGTGCTTGCGGTCGCGGTCGTCCAACAGGCGATCGAGCAGCTTGCACCACCCATCGTGCTTCTTGAGAAAGCCGATGCGGGCCATGACCTCGAGCCAGCCCAGCGACGAGGCCATATCGGCATCCATCGCGTTGCGGGTGGGCAGCAGGTCGCCCAGCACCAGATGCGGCTGTTCGAGAAGATGCGGCCCCACCTGCTGCACCGGCTGCTGGCGCGGCCACGGCTGCGTGAGATAGGTGTACAGCCGATCCATGAACTCGTAGTGCTCGCTGCGGAAATGGGGCATGTAGCCCAGCATCACCAGCAGGTGAAACGATGGGGCCGTGACCTCGGCCGGGAGCACATGCTGGTTGCCCAGACGGATCCACGGCTTCTGTGCCAACGGTGACTTGAGGAACGTCATGACCCGATCCACCAATCGTCGGGCTGCCCCGCGGAGCCGCGGATCGCTCTCATACCCCGCCTGCGCCAGCGCCGCAGCCGCCCCCTCGCGCAACAACAATCGCCCACGCTTGATCAGATCGTCGTCCCACTCCTTCGGCATCATCTCGGCCAGAAACGACGGATCATCGTCCTCGGCCAACAGACGGAACAGGAGCCGCTTGGTCGAGCTTAACGCCGGGCTCTCGGGGTCCCACCCAAGCTCCAGCAGCCGACGGTAGGCCGGAATCGTACCGATGCCTTCCAGGGACAACCCAGCAGGCACGGTGAGCATGCCCCCGGGCCACTGTCCGTCCCCATCCTGCATGAGCAGCAGGTGCCATCCCTGCCGGCTCGCATAGGGAAGTGTCGCCCACCCCGCTTCAGCGGCCGCTTTCGGCCAGAAGGCCTTCGTGGCGCGGAACTGTACCGACGGTGACGCGGTACGGAGCAACCGACTCATGGGAACCGTGACCGGTCCCGGCGGCGGCGGGGGCGCCGGCATCGGCTGGTACAGCGAGAGGCGCACGTCCGGAGGGACCGGCTGCGAATCAGGCAAAGGTAGCGGCGATATCGAGGGCGGAAGCGTCACAATTCTGCAATTGTACCCCTCAGCCGACGTTCCGCCAGAGGTCGAGGGACGAACAGCACCGTTCATAAGGCGATCTCATCTATAATCTTCTCTTTTGTCTTAACGCTTCTGCCAGCTCGAACGTCTACCCTGTGAGGTACGTCAGCGGCGTGACCGCGCCGTGGACGGTGCCGAACGACCCACCGAGCCCCCCTTCTCATGAAGAACACGATCCGCATGTTCGTTGCTGCGGCTGCCCTCGCGATCGCTGTACCCGCCTATGCCCAGGGCGGCGGTGGTGGCGGTGGCGGTGGCATGCAGATGTCGCCCGCCGAGCGCATGGCTCGCCAGAAGGAACAGCTGTTCAAGGACATCACGCTCACGGCCGCGCAGTCGGCCAAGGTCGACACGATCATGATGCAGGCCGCCGCGAAGCAACAGGAAGCGATGGCGGCCGCGCGCAGCGGTGGTGGCGATATGGCCGCCATGCGCGAGTCGATGCAGAAGATGAACGCGGAACGCAACGAGGCGCTGAAGGCCGCGCTGACCGACGACCAGAAGAAGAAGTTCGACGAGAACGTCGCGGCCATACCGCAGCGCCGCGGCGGTCTCTGACCGACACCGCAGGATGTGGGACCAAGCGGGGGGTGCCAGTCGGCATCCCCCGCTTTTCGTCGTCCCGCGGCGGAATCGCTTGTTCCGCGACGCCGTGCAGTCGAGATTGACTGCGGCTCATGTCTGCTCTCTCCGCCTCCCCTAGCCAGCGCTGATGCGCGGCGAGTTCGTCGATCTGGGGGGCGTACGCCTCTACTGCTATGCATTCGGCGAGCGCGGCGTCGGTGAGCCGATCGTCCTGATCCACGGCGCTTTCACGTCGTCGCACTTGTGGCAGGATGTCCTGCCACGGTTGCCCAAGGGACATCGCGTGCTGGTGCTGGATCTGCTCGGACACGGCCGAAGCGACCCGCCCGGTACGCACCCCATGACGGTCGCCGGTCACGCCACGCGCGTCGCCGCGTTGCTCGACGTGCTTGGCGTACGACGGGCCTCCCTCGTGGGCCACGGGATGGGTGCCGCCATCGCGGCCGTGGTGGCGCACGAACACCCGGAGCGCGTGGCGCACCTCCTGCTCGTGAACCCCACGATGATCGGCTGTCAGTCCGGCGACGTGGCCTTGAGTCGCCGTGTCGCGCGTCTGGTGCCCTTCCTCCCGCTCTGGCGTCGCCTGTCGCCGGGCTGGCTGGCCTCGGCGCTCCACTCCGCGCTACTTCCCTGCTACGCCCATCGCGACGTTGGCGCGCGGTCGCTCGATCTCTACCTCAAAAGCTTCCGGACCCGCGACGGACGTGGTTCGGCCATCGCCCAGCTGTCGGCTCTCGCCGCCTCACGCGGCGATACCACCGCCGCCCTCGCGCCCGGCGCGATCACCTGCCCCGTGCTGCTCGCCACCGCGACTGCCGATCCGTTCGTACCTACGGTCCGCGCCGTCCGACTCGGCGAAGCACTCCGTCTCGCGGCACCGAACGGGGTCGAGCTCCGCGAACTCCCCGGCGTTGCCCACGTGGCCCCCGAAGAAGCACCCGACCGACTCGGTGCCCTCGTGGCGGAACTCCTGACCCGCTGAATTGTCAGAGAGTGCTCCGCGTCACGTCCCTTCCACCCGCCCGTTTCTCATGACAGATCGCCTCGCCACCATGCGCGTCATGGCTGCCAAGCAGCCGACGAATCCCCTCGCCCGCTTCGGTCTCGCCAACGAGCTGCTCAAGGCCGGCCTGCTGGACGAAGCTGAGGTGGAGCTGGCCGCGTATCTCGCGCTGCACGACGATGAAGGCAACGGCTGGCTGCGATACGCCGATACCCTGCACGCCCTCGGCAAACAGGACGCCGCCCGCGCGGCCTGCGACAAAGGCACTGAGGCCGCGACACGGCACGGACACGCGACGCTGGTCTCGGAATTCGAAGAGCGGGAGTACTGAACCGCGCGGATTTCGCGGATTCAGTAGACAGTGTTCAGAACTCTGGCGTCAGACGTTGTATAGCGGTCAGAATTCAGCAAAAGCAGTCCACAGTACCGAGGCGTTTGGTTCAGTGTTGAGTACGCACGCTGCCTCCGACGGCACTCCATCAAACGCCTCGCGACTGTGGACTGTCGTTGCTCGACTCCGAACACTATATGAAGTCTGACGCCAGAACTCTGAACACAGATCACTTAGCAGTTTACAGTTTCCGCATCTCGTCCGCCGCGCTGATCACGTGCCCCAGGTCTCTCGACAGCGCTCTCGCTTCCTGCGTCGCATTCGTGACATCGTTGATCGCCGCGCCCACACCCATCGTGCGCAGCTTCACGATATCGAGGCGCAACGAGCGCAGCGCCATCGACGCGCTGTCGAGTTGCCGTTGCATCGTTTCGCGGCGCGCCACGAGTTCCTGCAACGACGACAGCTGCCGCGTGAGCAGCGTGAGTCGACGTTCGCGATCCGGCGCCTGCTCCGGCTCGGCCTGCACGGAGGCGACGCGCGACTCGAGTTGTGTGAGCGCATCCTTTGGTAGATCGCGCTGCAACCGTTCGAGTCCACCGGCGAGCGCACTGATGCGTTCGAGTAGCGCATCAGCCGTGGGCTCCACATCCGGCACCAACGACTTGTCGGCGTCCGAGAGTTTCGCCGTGACGTCCTTGATGGTCACTCGATCGTCCACCGCGTTGCGCAGCAACTCACCGTACGCCGACGCCAGCAACTGATCGCCGGCGACGAGCGCGAGCTGCTCACGCATCTTTACCTCATACGGGCGATCGTCCGACGACGCGGCAATCGCCTGCCACGAGCCGTTCCACGCGTCACCCGCCGACACACCGAGCCGACGCAGGCGCATGAAATCGCGAGCCAGCATCTGCGCGCTGGCCAGCGCCGCAAGTCCGGCACCAACCATCGGAATGATCAACGGCCTGAGATCCAACGAGGCGCCGATCACGAGGCTGCCAAGCGAAACGGCGGCCGCCCCCATCAACCACTTCGCGTGCTTCACGAACGCGCGCGACGCGTCGGCAATGCGCGCCGGCTTGCTACGCGGATCGCTGTCCGGCTTCGGCGCCGACTCGCCCCCGAAGATGCGTCCCAGCGTGATCCCACGTCGACGCAATCGGATGTACCGGCCGAGCACGCCCAAGCCCATGCCCATCGATGGGAAAATGGCCCACGGAAAAGCTGGGCTGGTCGACGCGTTGATGACGCCGAGGAACACAATCATGCCCGCCGTCCAGAGCATCTGCCCCTTGAAGCGCTCGATCACGTCTTCGTCGCTACGCCACGCACTGGTCGCATCGCCGTATTGATCGTTCCACTGCGACTGCACGTCGCGTCGCTGCTGGCGCACCGCGACGCGCCAATCCTGCATCGCTTCCTTTGAGGCGCGATTCCACTCGCGCACCTGTTCGCGCGGTGCGCCGGGCGGCAGCGGCGGCAGCGCGGGCATGGGCGGCAACGCGCCCGGCGCGGGATACGATCGAGGGGCGGGCGCCGGAGCCAGCACGTTGCGCGGCGCCCAATCTTCCGATCGATGCCCATAGCGTGCGTCTTCGCGAAGTTCCGGCGTGCGGGCGCCCGGTGTCCCGGTGTAGCGCACTGGAGCCGGCGCCGGCGGGTACAGCGGGGCCGGCGCGGGCGGCGCGTAGGCGCGGTGCGCGCCCGTGTGCAACGAGCCGTCGCGCTGCGCTTTGCGCAGGGCATCGCGCAGCTGCAGCGCGTTATCCCATCGGTCCTGCGGACGCTTGGCCAGGCACCGCTCGAGAATCTCCACCAGCGCGTGCGGGGCATCCGGACGCACTACGCGAATCGGCATCGGCGTTTCGCTCACGTGCTTCATGAGCATGGCCGGTGTGGTCGTCGCCTCGAACGGCAAGCGTCCCGCCAGCATCAGATACCCGACGACGCCGAGCGAATAGATGTCGCTGCGACCATCGATCTCGCGATCGCCGGTCGCCTGCTCGGGACTCATGAACGCCGGCGTACCCACGGCAATGCCCGTCTGCGTGAGGCGTGAGCCACTTTCGGCCGCTCGGGCTATGCCGAAGTCGGTGACCATCCCGCGGCCGGAATCTTTGTCGATCAGCACGTTGTCCGGCTTCACATCACGATGCACGACGCCGCAGGCGTGCGCGTAGGCCAGCGCGTCGGCCACCTGCTCCAGCATCTGCGCGATGTACTCGAAACTCGGCCGCGGGTCGCGCACGATGCGCGCCGCCAGGCTCTCACCCTTCACCAGCGCCATCGCGAAGCACACGAGGCCGCCTTCCTCGTGCACCGCATAGATCGGCACGATGTGCGGATGATTGAGCCGCGCCGCCGTCTGGGCTTCGCGCACGAAGCGCTCGCGCACGTCACCGCGAAACGCGAGCTCCGGCGGCAGCACCTTGAGCGCGACGGGCCGTTGCAGGCGGACGTCTTCGGCGGCATACACCACCGCCATGCCACCGCGACCGACTTCCTGCTCGATAAGATACAGGTCGCCGACCGCGGCGGTCACGCGGTCGCGCAGCAGATTCGATTCGGCCTGTGTTTCGGCCGCCTTCATGGCCGCGCGCTGACCGTCAGGCATCAGGCGCTCGGCTTACGCCGACCCGGAGCGCGACGATGTCGCTTCGCGCACTTCGTTGGCGGCCTGCACGGCGATATCGACATCACGCGCCAGCTGCATCGCTTGCTCCGCGACCAGTGTGACGCTTTGCACGGAGCTGTTGCCGGTGCGCAACCGTACGAGATCGAGGCGTACGTTCTCGAGCGCAATGCGGCAGCTCTCCAGCTGTGCACGACGCAGCTCACGCTTGCCAAGCGTGTCGGCGACCGCGCGACGATCGCGTCGGAGTTGCGCCAACCGTCGCACGCGTCCCTCGCTGCGTTGCGTGTCGAGTGGATTCGCTTCGGCCTCGAGCGAGCCGATCTCGGCGTCAATGCGTCGTGCGGCATCTGGACCCTGCTCGCGATCGACCCGCGAGATATCGCGGGCGATGATCTCGACCTTGTTCACCAGATCTACCGCCGTGCGCGCGACGTCCGGAATGCGCCCGCGTTCTTCGGCCGGCAGCGTACCCAGCAATCGACCGATCTCTTCGCGATCGGCGCGCGCGGCCTTGACGAGTCCCACAAACTCACCGAGTTCGTCGTCGCGGGCCGGGGCGTTCGGCATCGCGACGGCGGCGCGTAGCGTCACCGGCGACGATGGCGTCGACGACAACACGCCATCGAGACGATTGCGCAACCGTCCCTGCGCCCGTAGCTCTTCGCGCTTCTTACGGCTGAAGGTGGCCATGAACTTGTCGCCGAGATCGGACAGCACTTCACCGAGCATCCGATGCTTCGGCTGCTTCAGCACGTCCGTCCAATCGAACCCGTCGGCCCACAGCTTCGCGTACTTCCACGCGATGTAGACCGTCCAGAGCGTGGTCAGTCCCAGCATGTCGCCGCCCGTGAAGATGCTGATCACGAGGATCGCGCCGTTCACGAACAGGTACGGGGCCAGCTTGCGGCGGAACGCGACGACCGGTGGGGCGAACCAGCGCGCCTCATCTTCTGCGGTCGCGACGTAGACATCGTCGCCCGACGCCGGCTGCTGGTACAGCGGGTATGGGGCCGCCTGCGGTGTGACCGCGGTGCGCGACTGATACGTGGGCGGCTGATAGGCCGGCGGCGTGTATGGCGCGGGGGTGTACGGCACCGAGGGTGCGGCTGGCGCGGACGGCGCCGGCGAGCCGAATCCTCCCAGCGGCATGCCGCCGATTGGTGCGCCATTGAACCGCACCGGCGCGCCAGTGGCCAGCTGCGAGGCCGCCGGATTGGTGGGAGGCGGTACGACGCCGGTCTTGAGGGCGGTCACCATTTCACCGGCGCTCTGGAAGCGATGCTCGGGGCTCTTCTCGAGCAAGCGCATCACGATCTGCGACAGATCGTCGGGCGTATCCGGACGACGCAACGACACCGGCACCGGCATTTCGGCCAGGTGCTTCACCAACAACGCCGGCGTGGTGCCGCCAGTGAAGGGCGGCTCGCCGGCCAGCATCTGGTACGCCACAATGCCCAGCGAATACAAATCGCTGCGGGCGTCAAGGTCGCGATCGCCGGCGGCTTGCTCGGGCGACATGTACGCCGGCGTACCGATGGCCATGCCAGTGGCCGTGAGTCGCGAGGTTTCGCCACTATCACTGGCCGCCCGCGCGATCCCAAAGTCGGTGACCAGCGCCCGCCCGTCGATACTGTCCAGCAGGATGTTGTCGGGCTTGATGTCGCGGTGGATCACCCCGCGCGCGTGTGCAAACGCCAGCGCATCGGCCACTTCAAGCAGCCAGCGACGTACGTCATCGATGGGCAGCGGACCGCGCTTCTGCAACTTCGTGGCGAGATTGTCCCCGTCGATGCAGGCCATCACGAAAAACACGAGGTTCCCGACTTCGTCGACCGAATAGATCGGGACGATGTTGGGGTGACTCAGCTGTGCGGCCGTCTCGGCTTCGCGAAGAAAGCGAGTCCGAATGTCGCGCCGGAACGACAGCTCCGGCGGCAGCAGCTTGATCGCCACGAACCGCTTGAGGCGCTTGTCCTTGGCCCGATACACGATGCCCATACCACCGCGACCGATCTCCTGGTCCAGTTCATAGGTGGCACTGAGCGCCTGCTCCACATGGGCGCGCAGCTCAGCATCTTCGGTGGATGGGACTACGGAATCGGGCACTCGCGTGGGAATCGGGGAAATCCTGAGGTACCGCTAGTGTAGCACGGGGGAATACGCAGCGACAGCACAGGCGGTCGGAAGACCTTACGTGACCAGGTCGCCGAAAAGTTGCAGAACGACACAAACACAGCCGTGCCTCTCGGCCCGCACTTTGCGAATCACCTTGGAACCGGCGGGCCGTGGCCCCCACAGGCTCCCGGTTACACCCCAGCTCAAGCCAAGGACGGAGAGCAGATCATGACCGAACACACGCACCACGACGATGAGAATCGAGACCTGCCGGCAGGGACAGATCGTACTCCGCTGTCAGATCGCGAGAAGGCGGAGCAGAGGATAGGCGGCGGCTCCGGCGGGCTCGCCGGTATGGCTGCCGGCGCTGGCATCGGCTCCTTGGTCGGCCCGATCGGCACCATTATTGGGGCCCTCGGCGGAGTCGTCGGTGGGTGGTGGGCCGGCCGCGCCGCGATGAAATCCGACGATGGGTACAGTGTCGACGACGACGACTTCTACCAGTCGCACTACGAGTCCTCGCGCACCCTCGGCAGCACCGGGCCGTCGTTTGACGCGACCCGTCCGGCCTATCAGCTCGGGCATATGGCGGGCATGAATCCGGACTACCGCGGCCAGAGCTTCGACGACGTGGAAACGCATCTGTCGACCGCGTATTCCACTGCTGGAACGGATGACTGGAACAGCGTGCGCGACTATGCTCGGGATGCGTATGGCCGCAGCCGAGACCGCGGAAGCAACGAGGCCTCGTCGACTCGCGCCACCGAGCAGACGCGCGACCTGCGCGACGGCTCCCGAGGGCTGGCGGATCGGGTTGTCGACGCCGCGGACGACCTCAAGGACCGCGTCGACGGCAATCCGGCAAGTCACGCCGGCCGGGATGCCACCGATCGCCCAGAGCGCTAGGCGATCTCGATCGACACCGCAGTAGGCTGGTTCCGCAGGCTGCCAAAGCAGCATGGCAGCCTGCACCGTGGCAGGACGCGAGGGGCGATCGGGCGAAACGCGGGGCAATCCTGCCGAGATGGCGTGAACTCCACGGTTCGGATTGTGCCCACTGACTAGCGGTATTCCTCTTCCAACAGGATCGTACGTCATGGGCCAGCGCCAAACGCTTCCCGTCCTGCCGCTTCGCGGGACGGTCATGTTCCCCGGCATCACCGCACCAATTGCGGCGGGCCGCCCCGGCACCCTGAGAGCCATCGAAACGGCGCTCAAGGGAGATCGGCTCGTCTTTGCCGTCGCCCAGCGCGACAATACCGAAGAGCCGACGTCGGACATTCTCTTCACAACGGGCGTCATTGCCCGCATCGGCCAAATCCAGCGCGGTCTGGGCGGTGTTCAGCTGCTCCTGCAAGGCGAGCAGCGCGCCACCGCGTTGCAGTACGCTGAAGTCGACGGATATCTCCAAGCGGTGATCGTCCCCTCTGAGGAGATGATGCCACTCGACCTCAAGAACGCGGCCTTCGAAGCGCTCCATAAAGAGGCGCGTGAGCGCGCCGCCGAGTTGGGCGAGAAGCGCGGATTGCCGGAGGAAGTGGTGCATCAGGTGCTCGACTCGGTCGACGATGCCGGCAAGTTCTCCGACCTCGTGGCCGGCTACATCGAACTCACGGTGCCCGAGAAGCAGGGGCTGCTCGAAACGCTGTCCGTGGAGGAGCGCCTGCGCCGCGTGCTCGTACACGTGCAGCGCCAGATCGGCTTGCTCGAAGCGCAGGAAGACATCAAGTCGCAGGTCCAGGAAGAGCTGGGCGAGCGGCAGCGAGAGATGTTCCTGCGTGAGCAGCTCAAGGCCATTCAGAAGGAGCTCGGCGACGATGACCAGTCGAAGGAAATCACCGAACTCCGCGAGAAGCTGACCAAGCTCGAGCTTCCCAAGGACGCGCGCGCGGAAGCGGAGCGTGAACTGGGTCGCCTCGAACGCGCCGGTCGCGAATCGATGGAAGCGCAGGTGATTCGCACGTATCTCGAGTGGATCGCCGAACTACCGTGGAGCAAGCGCTCGGACGATCACCTCGAGCTGGCCCGTGCCGGCGAAATTCTCGAGGAGGATCACTACGGCCTCAAGGACGTGAAGGATCGCGTGCTCGAGTTCCTGGCCGTGCGTCAACTACGCGCGCAGCAAATCGCGGCCGAAGTCGCCACCACTGGCGAATTCCCGGTATCGAAGATCAAGGGTGACACCAGCGACGCGAACCCCACACTGGGCAGTGGAAACGGGAATGGCAACGGAAATGGCGACCGTCAGATCACCGACGCGAAGGAAGCCAAGGCCCGCGCCATGGCCAAGGGACCGATCCTGCTCTTCAACGGCCCGCCGGGTGTCGGCAAGACGAGTATCGCCAAGTCGATCGCCCGCGCGCTCGGCCGTGAGTACGTGCGCGTCGCGCTCGGCGGAGCACGCGACGAAGCGGACATTCGTGGACATCGACGCACGTATGTAGGCGCCATGCCGGGTCGCATCATTCAGGGCATGAAGCAGGCCGGCAGCAAGAATCCGGTATTCCTGCTCGACGAAGTCGACAAGCTGGGCACGTCGTATCAGGGCGATCCCTCCAGCGCGCTGCTGGAAGTGCTCGACCCCGCGCAGAACGACTCGTTCACCGATCACTATCTCGGCGTCCCGTTCGATCTCAGCGAAGTGCTGTTCATCGCGACGTCGAACTTCATCCAGAACATCCCCGGTCCACTGCTGGACCGTATGGAAGTCGTGGACTTCAGCGGCTACACCGAGCGTGAGAAGTCGGAAATCGCGAAAACGTATCTCATTCCCCGTCAACTCGAGGAGTCGGGACTCGGCCAGCGCGATATCACGTTCACCGACGACGCGGTCATGAAGGTGATCAGCGAGTACACCCGCGAGAGCGGCGTGCGTCAGTTGGAACGTCAGCTGGGCGCCGTGGCGCGCAAGGTTGCACGGCGTGTGGCCATGGGTGATACGGCCACGATCGACGACAAAGTGATCAGCAGCGACGAAGTCCGTGAGCTCCTGGGGCGTCCGAAGGTGCATCCGGAACGGGTGGCCGAGCATGACGAAGTCGGCATCACGACGGGTATGTACTATACGCCGATGGGCGGCGACATCATGTTCGTGGAAGCGAGCATTCGCCGTGGGTCAACGGCTCCGGCCAAGAGCGACGACGGCACCGAGGTGGTGCGTGTGGGACCGATCTCGCTGATCCTGACCGGACAGTTGGGTGACGTGATGAAGGAGAGTGCGCGAGCCGCACTGACGTACGCCACGAACAACGCGGCACTGCTGGGCATTCCAGCCAATCGGGTGGCGTCGGCCAGCGAGGCACACATACACGTGCCGGCCGGGGCGATTCCGAAGGACGGCCCGAGTGCGGGTATCGCGATCGCGCTGGCGCTCGTCAGCGAGATGTCGAACCGCAAGGTGCGACGCGATGTCTCGATGACGGGTGAGATCACCCTGCGCGGCCGCGTGCTACCGATCGGCGGCGTGAAGGAGAAGGTGCTCGGTGCGCACCGTGCCGGCATCAAGGAAGTCATCATCCCGAAGGCCAATGAAGCGGACCTCGAGGACGTGCCGGACGAAGTGCGCGAGCAGCTGATTTTCCATCCGGTGGAGACCATGCGTGAAGTGCTGGCGATTGCCCTGGTGGATCAGGGGCGCGCGGCGCCGATTGAGGCGGAAGAGCTGATTGGGGTGTGACGGCGAGTAAGGGGTAGGGAGTAAGGGGTAAGGAGTAAGGGGGTAACGGGGCGCAGTGGCTCGTTACCCCCGTTTTACGTCAGCGCTACGTCAGCTCTACGTCACGTGACTTATTCCGCTTGCCCGCCGTTGGACGCAAGTTGACAGCATGACAACGCTCCAACCGTCCACGCGCGGCATCGTCCGTCTGGCCACCGAGGCGGACCACGATGCGATTCATGCGTTGAACTATCGGACCTTCGTCGAAGAGATCCCCCAGCACGCGCCGAATGCCGCGCGGCGTCAGGTGGATCGTTTTCACGACGAGAATGTGTACGCGGTCTACGAGGTTCATGGCCGCATCGTCGGGATGGTCAGCGGCCGCACCCAGCGCCCCTTCTCACTCGACCAGAAGCTGGGCAGCGTTGACGACTACCTCCCTGCCGGTCGCACGCCGGTTGAGATCCGCTTGCTGGCCGTCGAACCCGAGTTCCGCGCCAGCCGCGTCTTCGCGCAGCTCGTGGGCTTCATCACGCGGCACTTCCTCGCCAAGGGATTCGACCTCGGCATCATGTCGGGCACCACGCGTCAGCTGCGCCTGTACCGCCATCTCGGCTTCCACGCGTTCGGCCCGCTCATCGGCACCGAACAGGCGTCGTATCAGCCGATGTACATCACCGCCGAAGAGGTGCTCGCCTGGCCTGAGGCCCTGAAGGATGGCGCTGACGCACTCGGCGCCGGCGCGAATTTTCTCCCTGGGCCGGTGGGTATCTCCGACGTCGTTCAGCAGGCCATGCAGCGCGGCGCCACGTCGCATCGTGCGGAGTCGTTTCACGCCTGCTATCGCGACGTGCAGCGCCGACTGTGCACCCTTGCCGATGCCAAGCAGGCCACCATGCTGCTGGGGTCGGGCACACTCGCCAACGATGTGGTCGCAGCGCAAATCTCTCTACTCGACGCGCCGGGGGTGATCGTGAGCAACGGCGAGTTTGGTGAGCGACTGATCGATCACGCGACACGCATGCAGATTCCGCACACCGTCGTCCGGGCGCCATGGGGTGAGCCGCTCGACTACGCGAAGGTTGCCCATGCCATGCGGTCCACCAGCGCCCGCTGGCTCTGGTCGGTACATGGTGAAACGTCGACCGGGGTTATCAATGACCTCGCAGCGCTGACCGCCATCGCTCAGGATCACCACGCGAAGCTGGCCCTCGACATAATCAGTAGCCTCGGCACCGTGCCGCTGTCATTGCGTGACGTCTGGCTGGCCAGTGCGGTGAGTGGTAAATCCCTGTGTGCGTTCCCCGGCATCGCCATCGTCTTGCACGATGGGCAGATTCATTCGGCCAGCCGCCGTATTCCGCGCTATCTCGATCTTGGCCTCGCGGTGCAAGAGCAAGGCGTGCCCTTCACGCAGTCATCGAACCTGCTCGATGCACTCGGCACATCGCTGGCCGAGATCGACTGGCCTGCGCGGTTTCAGCGCGTGGCGCATGATGGCGCGTGGTTACGGCGGGCGATGGAATCGCGCGGATGGCGCGTGCTCGCGCCGGCCGACTGCGCGTCGCCGGCCGTGCACACACTGATCCCACCGGCTGGCGTGAGCGCCCGGGCGCTCGGCGAACAGCTGCGGGATGCCGGATGGCTGATCAGCTTCGAGAGCGGCTACCTACGCGAACGCAACTGGCTGCAGGTGTGTCTCATGGGCCACTACACGCCCGCCTCGCTCCGCGCGTTCCCGGCGGCGCTCGATCGGTGCGCCACCACGACGGCCGTGAAGCCACCCGCGCACGCGGCGCCACTCGGCGAGTTCGCCCGAGCACGAACGGCGACGGCGTGAACGGCGACTGGAATCGCAACGGCAACGGCAACTACAACTGCAACGGCAACGGCAACAGCTGGAACACGGAGATAGCAGATGACACTGACATCACAGATAGACAGAAAGCGATAACGATTTAAAAAATCGCCGTTTGCTTATCTGTGATGTCTGCGCAATCCGCCGACTCCGTGTTCTGGCTGTTGCTTTTCGCTGCTGCTTTTCGCTGCTGCTTTTCGCTGTTCGAGCAAACCCGCTACGCCGACAGCGCAGTCAGTTCGCGCAGCAGCAATCGGGTCACGCGTCGCGCCATGGCATCGGCGGCGTGTTCCGCGCTCGCATCCGTTCCGGCGGTGAGCGCGTGTGATTCCAGCGCCGCGCGCGCGGCGTCGACGGCCCGCTCTTCGAGCAGTGCCAGCCGCGCGCCGACCTGGCGGCGATGCATGACGCCGGCAAAGCGCGCGAGTTCGCGCTGCAATGCGAGATGGGCCCGCGCCGCGACATCGGCGGTACCGAGCACTTCGCCCGCGTACATGGCCAGCCAGTCGAGATCCACGTACTGCACCGATACTGGCAGGTCGGCCGCGTTCCCAACATTCGACGGCACACCAAGGTCGATCCAGATTGACGGGGCCGCGCGATCGCGCAGGAGCGCGCGCGCCTCGACCGACGTCACGAGCGGCGTCGTGGAATGCGCCGCAAAGATCACGACGTCGGCTGTCGACATCGCCTGCTCGCGCCCGTCCCACCGTACATGCGCAGCGCCGTACGTGCTCGCCAGCAGCGCGGCACGACTGTCTGTACGATTCGTGACGTGGAGAACGAACGCGGTCGTCTTGTTGCCGTGGGCGAGCGACGACACCACCGTGCGCGCCGCGTCGCCGGCACCGATCACCAGCACATGCAATGGCAGCGGCGCGGCGCGGACTTCACTAACGTCGCGTTGGGTCTCGACGAGATCCTGTAGCGCCTCGCGCACCCGCACGCCGAGCGAGGCACTGGCATACGTACCGATGGCCGCGCGAATGTGGCGCGCCGCGTCAACCGCATGGCGGAACACGCCGTCGATAAGCGCGTTCGTCGCGCCGAGCTCGCGCGACGTGCTCCACGCGCGCCGCACCTGTCCCAGAATCTCCGGTTCGCCGAAACGGGACGAGCACATACCCGCGGACACCGCGAACAAGTGGCGAACAGCAAGGTCGGCGCGTTTCCGCTCGAGCTGGACGCCGGATACGCCGCACTCCGCCAGCATCATGCTGAACCACGCCGACGGGTCATGGTCGCCCCACCAGTACAGCTCGGTGCGATGACAGGTGCTGACCAGGACGGCCGGAATGCCCAGCGCGCGCAAGGATTCGAGCCGGGCCGGCAACTGCGCGGGCAGCACGCGTAATCGACCCACGGCTTCAACGTCGTTGTGTTCGTGGGAGCAGCCGATGACATGGAACGGCAGAAGGAACACGTCAGCGACTCGCCGCGGACTCCAAAGAGACATCGCGTTTGCCCTGTGTCGTCATCTTCGACGGCAATCCGCGACAGGCGGCGTTGGTGCACCCCGGACAGTTCTGCTTGTACTGCGTACTGTGCGGCTGCCCAGACGCCAGATGGCCGTTCACGATATCGGCCAGGGCATCGAGGAACTCCGTGCGTGCATTCAGCGACGGCGCGCGCTTGAATCCGGTCATGCCAAGCGAATGTGCCAACTCGCCGTATTCGATGTCGATTTCCGACAGCGTTTCGATGTGATCGCTCGTGAACGCGATCGGCACCACCAGTACATTCTTCTGCCCGCGCGCCGCCAGTTGCTTGATCATCATCTCCGTGCTCGGCCCCAGCCACCGCACCGGGCCCACTTCAGACTGGAAGCTCAGCATGTACGGATTGCGCAACTCGGCCGCCTGCACCACACGGCTCACCGACGCCGCGATCTCGGCGGGATACGCATCACCGCGGTCGATCACCTTGAGCGGCAACGAATGCGCGCTGAACAGCACCAGCACGTCATCACGCTCGTGATCGGCGTACTGATCGAGGCCGTCGTCGATGGCGCTGGCCATCGAGCGTACGAAGCCCTCGTGCTCGCCCCAGCGATCGATGATGCTCCAAGTGAATGCGTCCTGGAGGCCGGTACGATCGAGCGCGCGCCACAAGTCATTTAGGCTCGAACCGGTGGTCGAGCATGACCACTGCGGATACTGCGTGAACGCCACCGCGCGCGTGATGCCGTCGGCCTTCATCGCCTTGAGCGCATCGTCGGCGAACGGCGTGGTATAGCGGAAGGACACGTAGAACTTGTGCGGGGCCGTGTCGGGCGACATTTCGTCAAGCCGCGCACACATGGCGTCGCCCTGCGCCTTCGTCCAGGTGAGGATCGGCGACCCACCCCCGATCGCGTCGTACAACTTGCGCACCTTCGGCGCCCGCCGTGTTGCGATGAACTTGCCCAACACATCCTGCCACGGGAGCTGAATGATCTCCTTGTCAGCAAAGAGGCGCAGCAGGAACGGCTCCACCTCGTCGAGCGTCGCCGGTCCCCCAAGGTTCATCATCACGATCCCGGTACCGCCGCCGCTTCCAGCGGTGCGTGGCATCTCGTGGGAATGTCCGTGCGCACCAACCGGGCGACGAAATGGCAGAACATCAGAGGGCGTCATGCAGCGAATAGTCGACCCCTGCACCACCGCATTCCATTGGGGTGAATACGCAATTCACCCCCCCGTACGTTTACGGAGTCTCTCCAACCCGCTCAACACTGAGGACTGTAGCTGCTGAACTCTGACCACTATAAACAGTCTGACGCCAGAAATCTGACCACTGAAAACTGACCACTGAGCCAGTGCTTAGTACCCGATCGGCCCTAGCCGAAACAAGCTCCACGGCCACACCGGCGCTCCCGGTTCCGTCCCCGCCATGAACCACTCCACATAGCGTCGATCGTTCGGCGTCGCACCATCCGACGGCTGCCCTGTTGCCCGATCGAGCTCCACCGGCACCACGCCCGGCGGCGGCGTCCACACGCCGCTGGCGCGATTGCCGTAGGCCGCCGCAATGATCTGCCCCGCGATCGGCGCCGCCAGCGTGCCTCCCACCGCCCCAGGCGAGATCATAGCCGTCTTGTCGAAGCCCAGCCAGACGCCCGTGACCAACTCCGGCGTCATGCCAACGAACCAGACATCGGTATTGTCATTGGTCGTGCCCGTTTTCCCGGCCACCGGGATACGCGACGGCACGATTTTGCGCAACGCCGTCGCGGTGCCGCGCGTGACCACATCCTGCAACATGTCGCGCATGATGAAGGCCACTCGCGGATCCATCGCCGATCGCGGCGGTGCCACTTGCGGCGTGAACACCGTGCGGCCATTGCGATCTTCGATGCGCTGCACGAAGCGCGGCTCGACGGCCACGCCACCATTGTCAAAACTCGCATAGGCGGCCACGAAATCGAGCGGCTGCACCACGCTCGCCCCCAGGGCACTCGAGGGGTACGGCGAGATCGGCGAGCGCAGTCCGGCGCGGCGCGCCAACGCGATCACCGAGTCCATGCCGACGGCGAGCGCGAGCTGCACCGCCACCGGATTGCGCGACTTCGTGAGCGCCTCACGCAACGTCAGCGCGCCCAGGAACGCGTTGTCGGCGTTGTCGGGACTGTAGATCTGCCCGTTGTCGAGCCGGATGCGCAGCGCGGTGTCGGCCACCATGGCGTTGGCCGCCAATCCTTGCGCGATCGACTGCGCGTACACGAACGCCTTGAAGCTCGATCCGGGCTGCCGATTGCCGTCTACCGCGCGATTGAACGAACTCCGCGCGTAGTCACGCCCACCCACCAGCGCCCGGACGTCGCCCGTGGTCGGATCGAGCACCACCGCCGCGCCTTCCAGGCACGCTTCCACCTTCGCCTTCTTCGCGGCCGTGGCCACGGTATCACCAGCCACGCGCGCGCAGCGCTGTCCGCGAAAACCGGGGCGCGTTTCGATTTCGTCGAGTCCACCGCTGAGCGCCTGCTGCGTGGCGCGCTGCAACGCGGCGTCGATCGTGGTGTGAATGCGATACCCGCCCTGCATGACCGCAATACCCGCCCGCTCGGCCTGCACGCGCACCACGTCAACCACCCACGGCGCCGGTGAGCGCGTCGTCGTCACGGTACGGACCGGCTCGCGTTGCGCCGCCGCCAACTGCGCGGCGGTGATGTACCCCTGCTCCGCCATCAGGGCGAGCACCGTGTTGCGGCGCGTGCGGTTGCGATCGGGATAGCGGGCCGGATCGTATTGCACGGGGCTCTTGGGCATCGACGCCAGCGACGCCGCCTCGGCCAGCGTGAGCTCGGCCGCACCCTTCCCGAAGAACTGTCGCGCCGCCATCTCGATGCCGTACGCGCCGCGTCCGAAGGAGATCTGATTGAGAAACGCCTCCAGGATCTGTTCCTTGTTGTAATGGCGCTCCATTTCGCGCGCGGCCTGCTGTTCGCGCAACTTGCGCCCCGCCGACACATCCCGACGATCAATGAGGTCGGGGTGCATGTTGCCCACCAGCAACTGCGTGATGGTGCTGGCGCCGCGGAGATTGCCCTTGGTGACCGCGTCCTTGATGGCACCGGCCACGCCGACCAGGTCAACGCCGTCATGCTGATAGAAGCGCTTGTCTTCCACGGCCACGAAGGCATTCCCCAGGTACTTGGGCAGCGAGCGCAGCGCGACACTGATGCGACGCTCCCGGCCCAACTCTCCGATCAGCGAGCCATCGCGGCCGAGCACCAAGGTGGCCTGTGCCGGCGTGACGATCTGCCACGCCTCTCCGGTGGAACCCGGTGCGACTTGTGCCGCCATACCAGCCGGGAGGAGAGCCAGTACGAGGGGCAGGCACACAACGGGCACCGCGGCCAGACGAGAACGACCGTGTCGGGATTTCAGAGAGCGCATGGGGGAATTGTACACGCGCGACGGTGAGCCGGTTCACGGCCTGCGTCGCGCCTGGCGCCACCCGGAACCACACGCTGACCGTAGTCGATCCGAGGCGATCCTCCTAGTTTGCATGCATGCCTGGTGATCCGATTCGTCCGCTGACGCTGGCCTTGTGCCAGTTCGCCCCCCGAAAAGGCGACGTAGCCGCCAACCTCGCCCGTATCGGGCGCCTGTGCGCGCAAGCGTCCACCCTTGATCCGCGCCCGCAGGTCGTGCATTTCCCCGAGACGGCTCTGTCGGGTTACTTCGTGGAAGGCGCCGTGCGCGAGGTCGCCTGCACCGCCGGTGCGCTGGCCTACGATCTCGATGAGGCCTACCGCACCGCCTGCGCGGCGGCCGGCATTGACTGCGTCGCCATGGACCTTGTGATCGGCTTCTACGAGCGGTGGCGCGACACGCTGCACAACAGCGCGGCCTACCTCACCATCGGCCTCGACGACGGGCCGCCCGTCATCCGGCACGTGCACCGCAAGAACTACCTGCCCACGTATGGGCTCTTCGACGAAGAGCGCTTCGTGGAACGCGGTACGGATATCCGCGCCTTCGAGACCCCGTGGGGTCGCGCGGCCATTCTGGTGTGCGAAGACGCCTGGCATTCCATCAGTGGCACCATCGCCGCCCTCGACGGCGCGCAGGTGGTGTTCGTGTCGTCGGCGGCCCCCGCCCGCGGCATCTGGCCGCGTGAAGACGGCATTGCCGGTCCCTACAGTGCCGCCCGCTGGGAGCGGCTCATTCGCGACATCGCCGAAGAACAGGGCGTCTACACCAGCTTCGTGAACCTCGTGGGCTCCGAAGGCGGCAAGCGCTTCTTCGGCACGTCGCACCTGGTCGGCCCCGGTGGCGACGTGCGTGGCCGCGCGCCGGTGTGGGATGAATCGTTCGTATCACTCACGGTCGATCTCGATGATCTCGTGCGCGCCCGCGCCGACGGGCCGCTGCTGAGCGACCTGCGTGTCGCGCTACCGCACGTGCTCGACAACATCCGTCGGATCCAAGACGGCGCGCCGATGTCATTGTCGTACGACGGACCCGAGCCCGCCGCGGCCGACTTGCTGCGCGGGGCCCGTGGCTTCACCACCGGGGAATTTGCCGTCCCCACCGAAGCACTGCAGCGCGCCAACTCGATCGTGCGCGCGATTCCCGAGTCGCTACCCGTGATCCGGCACGAAATGCGCGACCACGGTGGGCCGCCGCCGCTCGCCATTGACGCCGAGATGACCGAGGAATGGCTCACCGGCTTCCTGCGTGAGGAACTCACCCGACGCGGCTTCGGCAAGGCGGTCATCGGCATCTCCGGCGGCGTCGATTCGGCCGTCACCGCGTTCCTGGCCGTGCGCGCCCTCGGCCGTGCGAACGTGATCGGTATTCGTCTGCCGTATCGCACATCGAGCGCCGAGTCGTTGGATCACGCGCAGTTGGTGATCGACGCCCTCGGCATCGAGTCGCGCACGGTCGACATCAGCCCCGCGGTTGACGGCTACCTTACTGCCGAACCCGACGCCGACGCCTCGCGCCGCGGCAACATCATGGCGCGCACCCGCATGATCGCGCTGTTTGATCTGTCGGCGCGGTACCGTGCGCTGCCACTGGGCACTGGCAACAAGACAGAACGGCTGTTCGGCTACTTCACTTGGCACGCCGACGACTCCCCGCCGATCAATCCGATCGGTGACCTCTACAAGACGCAGGTGTGGGCCCTCGCCCGTCACTTGGGCGTTCCCGACATCATCATCACCAAGCCGGCCACCGCCGATCTCATCGCCGGGCAAACCGACGAGGGCGATCTCGGGATCAGCTACGCACGCGCCGACGAGATCCTGAACGGCATGCTGCACGGCTTTTCGCACGAGGCCATGCGTTCGCGCGGCTTTCAGAGCGACGAACTCACGCTGGTGTCGAAGCGCCTGAACGGCACACACTGGAAACGCCGGCCGCCCGCCACTGCACTGGTGAGCCAGTCCGGCATCGGCGAATCGTACCTGCGACCGGTGGACTATTGATCAGCGTAGTGATCGTGCGGGCGTAAAGCATGCTCAACGAGTTTCGCGTGTACCTCGAGCTCGGCTTTCGGCACATCGCCGATCTGGCCGGCTACGATCACATCTTGTTCGTGGTCGCGTTGGCGATTCCGTTCGGCATCCGGGACTGGCGCCGCCTGGCGGTGTTGGTCACGGCGTTCACGCTGGGCCACAGTCTCACCTTGGCGCTCGCCACGATGCGACTGGTGTCGGTGTCGTCGAATGTGGTGGAAACACTCATCCCCGCCACGATTCTGTTCACGGCGCTCGATGCGTATACGTCGGCCACCCCGCAACGCCCGGAGAATCCAGCCACGGTGAAGCGGTACGGCATCGCGCTGTTGTTCGGACTCGTTCACGGTCTCGGGTTCTCGTCGTACCTACGTGCGTTGCTCGGTGACGAGGAGAGTATTGCCCTGCCGTTGCTGGCCTTCAACGTCGGTCTCGAAATGGGGCAGCTCGTCATTTTGTCGATCGTACTCACCATTGGCGCTGCGCTGGTACCGGCGATACTTCAACGTCGTCGGTGGGTACAGATACTGGTGGGCGTGACCGGTGGTCTCGCGCTCATGCTGCTGGTCCAGCGCCTTCGTGCCTGGTCATGACCGTAAATCTCTCTATCCGTCGCATGCGATTCCCTCTCCGCTTTTGTGCGGTCGCGCTCGCGCTGCTGCCTACGGCAATGCCAACGGCCTTGCCCGCGCAGCAGTGGCTCAACGCCGAGCCGAATACGAAGGTCAACAAGTCGTCGTTTCGCGCGCTCGACGAATGGCCGTCGCCGAACGACTTCCGCGATGCGTCCGGCTCACCGGGCACGCGTTACTGGCAGCAGCGCGTGGACTACGTGATCCGCACCACGCTCGACACCACCACGCATTCGGTGAAGGGCTCGGAGCGCATCACGTACCACAACAACTCGCCACAGCCGCTCGGCTACCTGTGGTTCCAGCTCGATCAGAACATCGAAGCGAAAACCAGCCGCGCGAATATGACGAAGTCGGCGCTGCCGGCCACGCTGTCGCCGCAGGCCCGTCACTTCCTGCTGCCCGAGGAAGAGCCCGTGGGCGGCTATGACATCACGCGCGTAGCGCTGGTCTCGGTGAACGGCCAAGCCGCCAAGCCGGCCCGTTACATCGTGAACGGCACACAGATGCGCGTGAACCTCGACGCGCCGATCCCCACCGGCGGCAAGGCCGTGGTGGACATCGATTGGTCGTTCGTGGTACCCGAGGGCGGCAACAACAGCCGCGGCGTGCGTGAGCAGGTAAAGGACGGCTGGATTTACGAGGTGGCGCAGTGGTTTCCGCGCGCCGCTGTCTACGACGACGTGACCGGATGGCAGAACGACCCGTTCCTGGGCCAGGGCGAGTTCTATCTCAACTTCGGCAACTACGACGTGAGCATCACGGTGCCGCACGATCACATCGTGCGTTCCACCGGCACGCTCAGGAATCCCTTGCAGGTGCTCACGCCCACGCAGCGCACGCGCCTGACCACGGCGATGGCCGGCGACACGTCGGTGTTCATCGTGCGCCCCAACGAAGTGGCCACACCCGGCGCGCGTCCGGCCGGTACGGCGCCGATCACGTGGCGCTTCACGGCCGAGAATGTGCGCGACTTCGCGTGGGCCAGCAGCAAGACGTTCGTGTGGGATGCCGCGGGTTTCCGCTATTCGCCCGCCGGTCGCACGATCGAGCTGCACTCGGTGTATCCGCGCGACGCGATGCCGTTGTGGAGCGACATTTCCACCAAGGCCATCGCACAGACTATGCGCAGCTACGGCCGCATGGCGTTCGAATATCCGTATCCGCAGGCGTCGAACGTGAACGGTCAGGTGGGCGGGATGGAGTATCCCATGATCGCCTTCTGCGGCGGGCGCCCCGGTGCTGATGGCAAGTACACCAAGAATCAGGAGTACGCGCTGGCCTCGGTGACCATTCACGAGGTGGGACATAACTGGTTCCCGATGATCGTGGCCACCGACGAGCGAAAGTGGACGTGGATGGACGAAGGCGTCAACTCGTTCCTCGAGTACTACAGCTCACTCGACTACGACAAGAACTGGCCGGCGGCGCGCCTGCGCGGCCCCGCGCCCAACATCGTGAACTACATGAAGGACGCCGACCAGGTGCCCCTCATGACCGAGTCGGACTTCATTCATCGGCAGTTTGGCAACAACGGCTACAGCAAGCCGGCCGCCGGTTTGGTGATGCTGCGCGAGAAGGTACTGGGTCCCGAGCGCTTCGACCTCGCGTTTCAGGAGTACTCGAAGAAGTGGATGTTCAAGCATCCGCAGCCGGCCGACCTGTTCCGTACGCTGGCCAGCGGCGCCGGTGAACGCCTCGATTACTTCTGGCGTGGGTGGTTTTACAGCACTTACAACAACGATCAAGCCATCACCAAGGTTGAGTCACAGGACGCGCAGGCCTTCGCCGGCACCACCAAGCGCGGCAAGTTCTATCACCGCATCACGGCCGAGAACAAGGGTGGGCTCGTGTTGCCGTTGGAGCTCGAGATCGAGTACACCGACGGCACCAAGGAGCGCGTGAAGATGCCGGCTGAAGTGTGGCGCAACAACGAGAAGTCACACGAGTACGGCTTCTTCTCCGACAAGGAGATCGCCAAGGTCACGGCCGATCCCGATTCCGGCTACGCCGACGTGGATCGCACCAACAACACGTTCACGAAGGGCGTGAGCACGCGCCCGATCGGATGAACGAAGGGATTCGCACGTGAAGCTGGCGACGTTGGCCTTGGCCGCACTGTTGTTCGGTGGCCGCGACGCGGGTGTTCGTGTGATGCACGATGTGCACAGCACGCACACGCGCGCCGTCGTCGAGACCGGCACGGTGATGTGGAAGGTGCGGTTGTTCAGTGATGATCTGGAGAAGGGGCTGCGCGCCTATGCGCGTCGCCCTGCCTTCGCGCTGGACCGCGACGCCAAGGCCGACTCGCTGTTCACGGCGTATTTCAACGCCAAGGTGAGCGTGTCGGCCGACGGTCGTACGCTCAAGGCCTCGCTGGTGCAGCAGGGCGTGGACAAGGACCCAGTGGGCGGCACGGTGCATTGGTACCTGCTGCAGTTCGACGCGGCGCGTGCACCGGGCACGTTGTCCATTCGCAACACGCTGCTGGCCGAGCTCTTTCCGAGTCAGGCCAATATCGTGGTGCTGTTATCGATGCCCGGCGAGAAGCGACACTCGTTGTACTTCGGCGACGGCGATAACGCGGCGCAGACGGTGGATCTGCGCCGCTGACGCGGCGCACTGCCGTCCACCTGTTTGCGTCAGCATGCCTGCTTACCGTTGCAGCGCAATCGGTAGCGTACGAGACTGACGATATCGTCGCTATTGCACGTGCGGAGCCAGACGTGCGCATCCCGTGCCGCCAAGAGTTCATGGCCTTTCGGCAGACGGAATTCGCCGCGGACCACTCCTTTCCGATCCACCATCACCACCTTGAGCGAGTCAGGGGTGTCCTGCATGGTCAATAGCGCCATGCCGTCGTTGCGGAGTAGTGCTCCCCAGACCGGAGGTATGACCGACGGGACCATCGATGAGGGGACGCTGCGGCTCCGATCCACACCGACGCCGCGGCGCAAGATGCTATCTCGCCTAGCCGCCGGGTATTCGAGCCCGCGATACGGGAGGCGCGTGGACGAGAGAACACTACCACTCGCGCTCATACGAGAAAGAAGGACGCTCGAACCTGTCAGAGAGAGATCAGAAACGGACACGGCAAGTACTTCATCTCCGTTCGGGGAGGTTGCGACCATGTTCGTAGAGGCAAGAGCCTGCTCCCAACGAGGGTCAGCCTCTAGACTTGCGAGTTTGCGAGCTGTGCCGTCCGTCGAATAGCTGGCGACGACGAGCTCTCGAGCACTACGCGCTCCGCCCGATGTACGCAGTATGGTTCCTGCTCCGAGCAGGCTTCCGTCTGCCCGCCGCGCGCTCGGGGAAAAGTCGACGAGTCTTGCCTCGCTACCTTCGTTGATGACGCGCACCTGTCTCTGCGCCGTCTCCAATGGTGTGACACGCACGAGCTGACCGGTCCTCGTAAAGAACGAGTGACGACGAAGTCCAAAATCATAGATCCACACTGTGTCGGCATTCCACCCTTGGACCTGCGGTGTTTGGAACTCGCCGGGACCACTTCCGCGCCGACCAATTGCAGCAATGCGCCTGCCGCTTGTGTCGTAGATGCGAACCTGGAAGTCTTGACGCAGTGTGAGCGCGATATCGCCTCGGCCGTTTACTCGCCCGCCATTCACTTCGCTAAAATCTTCAGTGGCGCCGTCGAGCACGACTTCTCGAGACAGTGCGACTCGTGCCGCCGATTGAGCCCCAGCGATGCAAGCTGTCATAGCCGCCAAGGCGATTGCGGCGGCGACTCGCGCCGTAGGTCGATACCAGAAGGTCATTTTGCTTGAATGAGTTCGAGTGATGCCAGAAAGGCGGCCGACCTTTCCTCTTGTGAAAGAGTGCGAGGCGCCGTTGTCAGCGTGCGGCGCTCGACAGATTTCGACGGCGCGGCTGCGCAGCGAAATCGACCTCTTTGGATTCCGGTAAACGGAGCAATCGGTTGTGGATGGTGTTGACGCATCGCGTGCAAAGACCTCGCGCGCATGTAGTCTGATGGCACCCTTTGCGGAAATCCAATGACAAAGAAGCACTGGGTCGGCTGCAGCGTGGCCCTGCTACTCGCGTGTAACGCCGATCGCTATATCACCGGTCCTGCCTTGCTTGAAATTGGCCGGGGGGAGCTCATCGCTGCGCCGGATTCAGCAAGGGTTGGCATACCGGTCGAGGTAATTCTCAAGGCGCGTGGCAGCATCGCTGTCGAGTGCAACCGGCCGGCTGGCGTGAACGTACAGCAGCTAGGCGACGTGACACGGATGGAAGTCTTTCATCGCCGGCCTTCCGGAGACGTCGTCTGTCCCGCCGTGCCTCGAGACTATCTAGATACCGTATCCCTCCGCTTTTCTGCGCCCGGTGTGAAAACGTTGCGGCTGATCGGCACGGCACTGTACGTCGGCCCAGGCACTCCACTCGACTCGGTACAGCGTTTCATCACCGTCGTGCCGTAAGCGTGCCGCGAGGCGCGGCTCCCCGACGGAGACGCGCTTAGCGGTCCGCCCACATTGCATTCGCGTCCGCGCCCGCCAGCTGCACGCAGAACGCGGCGATCCGCTCCACCGCCTGCGCCACGAACGCGGCGCCCTTCTCCACCGTGGCTTCCCGCGGATCGCCCACACCGGTATCGGCCGTCACCTGCGTCCAGCGACGCGGCATCCACGCCCAGCCGCTGCGCACGCCGTCGAACACGCTGGGTTTGGCATGGCCATCGCCCCACGTGTTGCGGTCGGGCACGACCAAGTGCGGTGCCACGTGCATGATGGCCGCCGTTTCGAGTTCACCGGCGTGGTCGCCCGCGCTGTCGAACACGCCGTGATCACCGGCCTGCCACCAATTCACGATGGCCAGCACCATCGTCGTGCTCGGCTGCAGCTCGCGCACCAGCGCGCGAAGTTCATTCCCGCCGTGCGCATTCAACAGCACCAACGCCCGCACACCATGCGGCTCGAGACTCTTCACCACATCACGTAACAGCGCCAGCTGCGTGCTCGGCATCATGTTGATCGTGAAGCGCAGGTCGAGCTGCGTGCTGTTCACGCCGAACGGCACCGCGGGTAATGCCGCCACACGAACGCCCTGTGCCGCGCACGCGGCCGCGACGCGCGCGGCGACTTCACGCCCCATGATGGTGTCGGTGCCGTACGGCAAATGCGTGTTGTGCGGTTCCGTGGCGCCGAAGGGCAAGAGCGCCACCGGCCAATCACCGTCGCGCATCGCCGGCCACGTCTGCTCTTCCAGCACGCCGACACGCGGCGCGTAGGCATCGTCGCGACTCACGGACTCAGCGTCCCTGTCCGAACGTGTCACACGAACGCGGATCGCCCGAATCGAAGCCTTTGCGGAACCACGCCTTCCGGTCGGTACTCGAGCCGTGCGTGAACGACTCCGGGTTCACCCGCCCCGTCGACATCTTCTGCAGTCGGTCATCACCCACTGCGGCCGCCGCCCCGAGGCCTTCGTCGAGATCACCGGCTTCGATGATGCCGCTACGGGCCGCGGAGTGCGCCCACACACCCGCATAACAGTCAGCCTGCAGCTCCATTGCCACCGACAGCTGATTGCCTGCCGCCGGATTGCGCTGCACCGCGTTGCGCATGGCCTTCTCGGTGCCCGTGAGATTCTGCACGTGGTGTCCGATCTCATGCGCCAACACATACGCCTGCGCGAAATCACCGGGTGCGCCGAACTGACGATCGAGCTGATCGAAGAACGAGAGATCGACGTACACGCGCTGATCGCCCGGGCAATAGAACGGCCCCGAGGCCGCGCTGGCGTCGCCGCACGCCGATCGTACGCCTTCTCGGAACAGCACGAGACGCGCGTCGGTGTAACCCGGCACCAGCGCGTGCCACGTGACCTGCGCCGTATCGAGGACGAAGGACACAAAATCCACCATCTTCTCTTCGCCGGCGTCGGTCACCGGGGCCGACTGCGACGCCGGTGCCATTTCGCCACCGGGCACGCCGCCACTGAACTCCGTGAGCAGATCACGTTTGAAGATCAGACTGAGTACGAGCAGCACCACAGTGCCGCCGAGCCCCAGCTTCATGCCGCCGCCGCCGCGGAATCCACCACCACCACTCGCGCCACGACGATCTTCGAGATTGTCGCTTCGTCCACCTGGGCTCCAACGCATCTGTTCTCTCTCCGCGATTACGGCGCCGCTGCCGGCTTCACCGTTAAGAAGTCCTGATCATCCGCCCCGACCGTGCGCAGCCACACCAACACTTCGGCAATGCGCTCGGGGCCGAAAATACCACGCTGTCCCTGCAACCGACGCACCTGCCGCAGCTCGCGGCCGTTCTGCGTCCACGTCGAACTGTAACTGCCGAAGAAGCTCGTGGCCGACACGTTCGCCGGGAGGTCAATGGTCCAGCCCGGCGGTAGCGTCACGATCCACTCGGTGATATTGGCCATCGGTGCAAGAATCCGGCTCGCGTCGATTGGCAGCTGCCGTGGGCCGCGACTTTCGAGTTCCCGGAGCGCCGTGCGGAAGCTCCGCGCCGGTCCGCGCACCACCGACGGCACCGAAAGCACTTTCGACGTGCCGATCGTGCGGACGAGCTCGTCGGCCGACACCGCGTACGAGATCTGCGCCGACGACGCCAAATCGCGGCCATTGAAAACCACCAGCGAATCCACCCGGGGATTCCCGGTTACTTCCGCACCAAAAATGCGCTGGGTGAGTGATCGGGAGAACGCCGCGCGCCGGGTGGAATCGAGCGGGGTGCTCAGCCCCAGCCGGAGCCCGTAGGTCGGCGATCCTTCGGCCCGCTCGACTGCGCGTCCCACGGCGCGTCCGTCGGCGCCGATCTGCATGGTGAGCTGCAGCGACGACACGTTGCGCTCCGTGGGCCGCACCGGCAGCATCACCCGTTGCGCCGCGCCGTCGTCACCGATGATGATCGCGAAGCTCCCCTGATACGCATCGGGCAGCTCACCATATGGAATCGCCTCGGCGGTCAAGTCAGTGTACATCCAATTCGCCCCATCACGCACGGCGGCGATGGCGTGATTGAATTGGAACACCGTTGGCACGTTTGGATCGGGACGCTGCGACAGCGAGAGCAACACGGTGTTCGCGGCAATGCGATACCGACGCAGCGCCG
The DNA here is from genome assembly GCF_031426495.1 of Gemmatimonas sp. Taxonomy (NCBI): domain Bacteria; kingdom Pseudomonadati; phylum Gemmatimonadota; class Gemmatimonadia; order Gemmatimonadales; family Gemmatimonadaceae; genus Gemmatimonas; species Gemmatimonas sp. The sequence continues at coordinate 82,603 of NZ_JANPLK010000019.1, forward strand.
CCACGAACAGCGTTGCTTTGTCCTTGCAATCGCCAAGCGACGTGGAGAGCACTTCGTCGGGCGTGCGCGGTTGATAGCTGCCCATGCCGAGCGCAACGGAGAGGTATCGGATATCCTGCGCCACGAAGCGATGCACCGCGCGAACGGTGTCGAGCTTCGTACGGGCCACGCTGGCCTTCACCACCGAATCGATACGCGACGCCGCGCTCGCGCTGAGCGCGTAGCGATCCTTCGACAGCCCGTGATACCAACTCGCGATCTCGGTCCACGTGCTGCGAGGTCCCACGGTGATGGTTTGCACCACGCCATTCGAATCGGCCGCGAACGGTTCGCCGCGTATGCCGGGCTGATCGCTTGCGGTCCACGTATAGCGGCGACGTCCGTTCGCGATGTCGTCGCGTCGCTGTACCGTGAGGTTGCGCTCCACGATATTCGGCGCGTACCCCTCGGGCACGTCGAGCTCGATCAATGAGCGTCGGATGGAGGTCGGGCCGTTCAATCCCGCGCGGAAGAGAAAATCGCCGGCACGCGGCGGGGCGGATTCTTTCACCGACCACGCAATGTCCACCACCGTGCCCGCGCTCACGCCCGCCAGCGACAGGCGACGCACGCGCTGATCCTGATAAATCGGATTCGCCATCGCCGCCGGTACGTCGGCGTCCTGTATCTGCGCCGGCTTGTCGGCCACGACCACGCCTGTGGTGCGCAGCACGCGCACCCACTCGATGGTCAACGTCTGATGTGACGACGCGAACGCAAACGCCTGCTCGGCCAGGCCGCGCGCGGCGTTCTCGTCGACCACCTGCACCGCCCGCCGGTTGCGCTGTAGCCAGCGTCCGTCTGCCTCCACGCGAAAACTGGATTCCTGCAGCAGCACCACGAACGGCTGCCCTATGGCGCGCGCCGGGTCGACGGCGAGGCGCAGCACGGAATCCGACGGCACGAGCGGCAACGGCGACGGCGGCGCCACACCCTGCGCCGACGCCGTACGCGCGAACAAGAAAGCCAAGGCGCTCAGCGCCAGAGAACGAAGCGTACCGAAAGGCATGTCGAATGGTCGCATGCCCGCCTCGCAGACGCGAGTGCGACCGTGCGGCTGCGCCTCTCCCAGCCTCCCTACGCCGCCATCATATCCGCCTGCGCGAAGGCCAGACTCACCGCGCGCCGCGCACCACGTTTGAGGGCCCGATGTACCGACCGCGCGTACCGCACGAAGTTCGCTCCCGCCCACGGATGGCGGGCGAAGAAATCGAACGGGAGCATATCGCACTTGAGCCGGTTACACGGGCCACAGGCTGTCACCAGGTTGCCCGGGTCATACGCCCCGCCGCGCGCCAACGGCACGACATGATCGAGGGTCGCGGTACGGTGATCGAGTCGCGCCGCGCAGTACACGCAGCGTTGCCCACAGTCGCGCAGGGCGGCGCGGCGCATGGCTTGTTTCGCCGCTACCTGCGCCGCCACCTGTGGTCGAAGTGACGACGCCCCGGCGGAGGCGGCGAGCCTCACGACGGGGCGTGGCGTACGGTCGGTGCGAACGAGCCGGCGCGATGAGGGCCGGGAGCGTGCCGGCGGGTGGGCCGACGGGCACGGGCAGGAACTACCGCGAGTGGAACGCATCATCCTCCTGGAAAACCGGGTGGACACGCACACCAAAGCTGAAGCGATCGCTGTGACGATCTGTCTGACCCCGCGACTATACGATCACGTTCCTGCTCCCGTCAAGACAGCAGCAGGACCGTTACAGCATTTCCCACTTAGCGCTTCATGCCGCTGTTCGTGAGCGGGTCACGGAGCATGCTCCCGATACGGGCCGCCATGCCGTCGAGTTGCTGCCGGTTCGGCATTTGCGAACCAGGGAACGGCAGCGGCACATCGAACCCATCGCCTTCGCGCCGCGGGATCAGGTGAATGTGATAGTGCATCACGTTCTGACCGGCGGCGGCACCCGAATTCACGACAATGTTCATGTCCGTCGCCCCCGACGCCGTCTGCACGCGCGGAATCAGCTTGGCCGCCACCTGGTACAGATGGGCACCGACATCCTTCGGGATATCCTGCAGCACCTCGTAGTGCTCACGAGGGACGACCAGCACGTGCCCGGGGTTGACCGGTTGAATATCGAGGAAGGCGATCGCGACCGAATCTTCGTAACAGATCGACACTTCGGCCGCGCCCCGAATCAGGTCGCAGAAAATGCAGTGGCCGCTGGACGGCGTCATAGGAGCAGTGGGTGCGTGCATAAGATGTCACCAGAGAGTGAGGACCGTCCTGCCAAGCTGTCCCCGAATTGTACGCACGGCAAGCACTGCATGATCCCGGCCGCAGAAAGTCCCTTCCGCTCGCGACCCGCGCTAAGTTTAGGGGTTGTCTGTCTCCAGCCCTCCAGATCACTTCGATGGCCACTTCGACCCGCCCGAGCCGCCCCCGCAAGGGAGCCGCCGCCGAGCCCGCGCTGACGCGCGAGCAGATGGTGAACGCCTACCGCGTGATGTACACGTCGCGCCGGTTGGACGACAAAGAGATTCAGCTGAAGCGCCAGAACAAGATCTTCTTCCAGATCTCCGGCGCGGGTCACGAGGCCGTCCTCACGGCGGCTGGCATGGTGCTGCGTCCGTCGTACGACTGGTTCTATTTGTACTACCGCGATCGGGCGCTCTGCCTGCAGCTCGGTATGACGCCCGCCGAAATGTTGTATAGCGCCGTCGGCGCCGCGATCGATCCGAACTCGGGTGGTCGGCAGATGCCGAGCCATTGGGGGCAGAAGGATCTCAACATCGTGTCGGTCTCGTCACCCACCGGAACGCAGTTCCTGCAGGCGGTCGGCAACGCTGAGTCCACGCTGCGCGCCTCACAGGGCAACCTCACCGACGGGTTCCCGGGCGATGACGTGACGCTCGTGACCACCGGCGACGGCACGACCAGCGAAGGCGAGTTCTGGGAGTCCCTCAACACCGCGTGCAATCTCAAGTTGCCCGTGGTGTATCTCGTGGAAGACAACGGCTATGCGATCTCGGTGCCGGTGGAAGTGAACACGGCCGGCGGATCGATCTCGAAGCTCGTGGCCTCGTTCCCGAACATGTACATCGAAGAGGTAGACGGCTGCGATTTCCTCGCATCGTACGCCGCGCTCGACCGCGCCGTGACGTACGCGCGCGAACGGAACGGACCGGCCTTCGTGCACGCCAAGGTGATTCGCCCGTACTCCCACTCGCTCTCTGACGACGAAGTGTTCTATCGTCCGCAGGACGAGCGCGATGCCGACGCTGCGCGCGATCCGCTCACCACGTTCCCGCTGTATCTGGTGGCTGAAGGCCTTGCCACGGAAGAAGAACTGCAGGCGCTGCGTGATACCGTTGACGCCGAGATTCTCGCGGCGACCGACGACGCGCTCGAGCAGCCGCAGCCTGGCGCCGACACCGTCCTGTTCGGCGTGTACTCGCCCGATGTCGACCCCACGGCCGAACAGTTCGACACCGAAGACGATCCGCAGTTCACGGGCGAGCCGACCACCATGGTGGACCTGCTCAACGCCTGCATGCGCGATGAAATGGCGCGTGACGAACGCATTCTCGTATTCGGTGAAGACGTAGCCGACGTGTCGCGCGAGCAGCACTTGGGCAAGGTCAAGGGCAAGGGCGGCGTGTTCAAGGTGACGCACGGCCTGCAGACCAAGTTTGGCAGCGGCCGCGTGTACAACTCGCCGCTGGCCGAAGCGAACATTCTCGGTCGCGCCATCGGTCTGGCACACCGCGGCTACAAGCCGGTCGTCGAGATTCAGTTCTTCGACTACATCTGGCCCGCGTTCATGCAGATCCGCGACGAACTCGCCACCATGCGCTGGCGCTCGAACAATGCGTTCAGCGCGCCGGTGGTGATTCGCACCACGTACGGCGGCTACATCCGTGGCGGCATCTATCACTCACAAACGGGTGCGTCGTTGTTCACGCACAACCCCGGCTTGCGCGTGGTGTGCCCCAGCAACGCGCTCGATGCGAACGGCCTGCTCCGCACCGCCATCCGCAGCGAAGACCCGGTACTGTTCCTCGAGCACAAGCACCTGTATCGCCAGACGTACAACAAAGGCCGCTACCCAGGCCCGAATTTCATGATTCCGTTCGGCAAGGCGAACGTGCTGCGCGACGGCACCGACGTCACGCTGGTCACCTACGGCGCCACGGTGCAACGTGCCCTCGTAGCGGCCAATCAGATCGCCGAGGAAGGCGGACCGAGCGTGGAGGTCATCGACCTGCGCACGCTCTCGCCCTGGGATCAGGAAACAGTCTTCAACAGCGTCAAGAAAACCAGTCGCGTGATCGTCGCCACCGAGGACTCCCTCTCGTGGGGGTACGGTGCGGAAATCGCCGCCAAGATCGCCGACGAGTGCTTCGCCTGGCTTGATGCGCCGGTCAAGCGTATCGCCAGCGCCGACGCCTTCGTGGGATACGCGCCTTCGCTCGAAGATGCGACCCTGCCGCAGGTCGAGACGTTCCGGAAGGCCTACCTCGACATCGTCGCGTTCTAACCGTCGCGCACGATGGTGCATCAACGCCCCACGACGCATTCGCGTCGTGGGGCGTTCTGCATTCAGGCAACCAGCGTGAGCTCGCGTGCCACCGGATGCGTGGTGCCGAGGGCAATGTACTCCGGCACCAGCTCGGCGATGCGCTGCCGCAGCACGGTATCATCGTCCCGGCGCAGCGCCGCCTGGACCAGCGCATCCACGTGGGCGTGCACGCCCGCCGGCGGAATGCCGAGCCGCGAGCACAGAATGGTATGGTGCGACGTAGGCTGCAAACTTTCGTCGTCCCGCGAGAGCTCCTCGAACAGCTTCTCGCCAGGACGCAGTCCCGTGAAGTGGATCTCGACGTCATCGCCCACCCGCAGTCCCGAGAGACGGATGAGGTCGGAGGCCAGATCGACGATCTTGATGGGCTCACCCATGTCGAGCACGAACACTTCGCCGCCCTTGCCGAGCACCGCCGCCTGCAGCACCAGCTGCACAGCCTCCGGGATCGTCATGAAATAGCGCTGCATGTCCGGGTGCGTGATCGTGATCGGCCCACCAGCGCGGATCTGCCGCAGGAATGTCGGCACGACACTGCCGCGACTCCCCAGCACGTTGCCGAAGCGCACGCTCACGAAGTTGCGGCCGGTCGAGACGGCGGCGCGCTGCACGAGCAGTTCGGCGATCCGCTTGGTCGCGCCCATGATGCTGGAGGGATTGACCGCCTTGTCGCTCGAGATGAGTACGAACTGCGGCGTGTCATGACGCACCGCCGCGTCGATCAACGTGCGGGTACCCTTCACGTTGTTGGTAATCGCTTCGGCGAGATTGTCTTCCATGAGGGGCACATGCTTGTGCGCCGCCGCGTGAAAGACCGTGTTCGGACGATACTGACCAAAGATCGCGTCGAGTCGCGTCTCATCACGGATATCGGTGATGAGGCAGGTGAGCGGTACCGATGGATAGCTCGACCGCAGCTCCTGCTGAATATCGAAGATCGAATTCTCGCCATGTCCGAGCAACAACAAGTGCGCTGGCGCGTTGCGCGCGATTTGTCGGCACAACTCGCTACCGATCGATCCGCCAGCTCCCGTCACGAGCACCGTCTGACCTTCCACGATGCGGCGTACCGAGCCGAGATCGGTCTGCACCGGCTCGCGCCGAAGCAAATCCTGAATCTCCACCGGGCGCAGCTGATTGACGCCGATGCGACCCGAGATGATCTCGCCGATCTGTGGCATCGTGCGGATCTCGACGCCGGCGGCGGTGCATACGCGCACGATCTCGCGGATCTTCGCACCTGGCGCGCTCGACATCGTGATGATGACATGACGCACACCGTAGGCGCGAATCCGCTCCTCGAGTTCGCTCACCGGGCCGAGAACGCCGAGACCACCCACACGCAGGTTATGCTTGGTCGCGTCGTCGTCGAGATAGCCGATTGGACGAAGTCCCATCGCCGGATGCTCGAGCATCTCACGCGCCGTGAGTCGGCCGGACGCACCCGCACCGAGAATGAGCACCGGAGCCTGAATGGTCCGGTCTCGACGCTGGCGGCGGTGCGAAATCCAGACGCGCGCCAGAAAGCGCGGCAGCGTAAGGGCGACGATGCTCCACATCGTGTGCGACGAGATCACCGAGAGCGGCAATCGCGTGGGCGAGAGCCCGAGGACAGGCAGTAGAAAGACGCCCAGCGTGACGTTGGCCATCGCCGCCACGAACACGGCCGCCATCATCGCCTTGAGCTCCTCGACCGACGCCATCCCCCACGCGCGTCGATACAACCGAAACGCGGCCATGATGCCGAGCCACATCGGCACCGCGAGCATCAGGTGATAGCTCGCCGCCTCGCGCCAACTTGAATTGAGCCACTCCAAGCCTTCGAAGCGCAGCGACCAGGCAATGCCCCACACCGCTGTCAGCGTCGTGACATCGAATACGAACAATTGATTGTGTGTCAGCCACGGCGCTCTACGGCCCTCGGCGGGTGACCCGTCTGCAGGCAATCGATCCGGCGTCGGCGAAGCGGACTGGGATGTCATAAAGGGCACGGTCGGCGGCGAATCCTGCGTCGCGGCGTCGCGACTTCTCCAGGAGCCCATCACGGCTCCATCTTGGGCAGCCTCCCGCCCAATCACTCCAAAGCCATACCCTCTTAGTTATCGGGATACGGAAGACCAGCCTTGAGCCGACGGACCGTAACGATTTGACCACGTCGCGTCCCGTGATCGGCGTCCGCTCGTCAATTCGTTCGGCTCAGCACCACGGCCAGCGTCACCAGGCTGCCGATGACCTGCGTCATGGTGCCGAGGAATTGCATCACATCGCGCTTGTCGGACGGATCGCGGGACGGCACGATGATCCGGCTGCCCGGTCGTGGCTTTGGATGCGTCGCGATCACCAGGAAGTACCGGTGGTTCGTTTCGACCTTGCCGTTGGCTTGCACGACGTAGGCGCGCTTGGCATCGGCGTTACGCGTCGCGCCACCGGCGGCGCGGATGTACGACGACAACGAAGCCCCCGGCTCATACGGGAGCGCCACCGCCGAATTCACGGCACCCGACACCGACACCAGCGCGTTGTAGCGCGGCACATGCACGGAGTCGCCGTCGAGCAGCAGCAGGTTGTCACGGTCCTTCGGATTCTGCAGCACACTCGGCAGATCCACACCCACCCGTCCCACCGCATTCTGCGCCCGGTGAAATGCGACGCCGGCCGAGTAGGCCGAGGCCGTGAGTCCGCCGGCGCGGGCGATCACGTCGGAGAGTCGTTCGGTCTTTGAGGTCAGGGCGTACGTGCCCGGGAACTGCACTTCGCCCGTAAGGGTCACCGTGGACTGCATCTGCCAGTCGGGCTGACGCAGCACCAAGACGTTGTCGTAGGGCGAGAGACGTGTATCGCCATTCGGCGTTTCGGCGGCGGGCGAGTCGAGCACATACGACGAGTCCAGCGGTACGCGGAACGTGATCGCGAGCTGCCCCGGCACCCGCGTTTCGGGCAGGCGCGCGATCTCGGCTTCTTTCAACGACGCGCTCGGCAGCAAGCCGCCGGCCTGAATCATGAGGTCGCGCATCGTCATGCCGTCACGATACGGATACTGCCCCGGAACGCGCACGGCACCGCTCAAGGCGACATACTTTGGCGCTCGGAATTCAGTCAGCGAGAAGACCGAAATCTCGTCGTCTTCCTGCAGCGACAACGGCGTGGTCGTGGTGCCGTCGGTGCGTAGCGTCGCGCGAATCTGCTCGCGCGTGGAGTCGGCGCGCAATCGTGAGATGATCACGCGACCGAGATAGGTGTCGGACTTGAGACCGCCCGCATGGCGGATGGCGTCATTGAGCGTGCTGGCCTTGTCGATGCCTTGTGAGCCGGGCTGCCAGACATTGCCAGTGATGGTAATGCGGCCACGCACACGGTTCGAGACGCGCGGCACTTCCACCACGTCGCCGGCTTCGATCGGAATACGCACCGCGCTCGTGCCTCTCGCGGCGTCCGGCAGGCTCACATCGAGCACGATGCGATCGCTGCCCTCGGCCGTGCGCTGCGTGGGCGGCACGATGCGCTGAATGCGAATACGACGGCGTGAGGCGTCGTCGGTGAAGCCGCCGGCGGTCGCGACCAGCTCGTCGAGTGATTCGTTGGGGCGCAGCTCGTACGTAGCTGGACGCAGCACACCGCCACTCACGCGAACGCGGGCCCCGTGCGTGGGCACAAAGAGCACATCGCCATTCTCGAGACGGACATCGGCGCTGGCATCGCCGCGCAGCAGGTACTCGTACACATCGAAGCGCTGCACCGGTTTGCCGCGGCGGCGGATCTCCACCTGTCGCAACGAGCCGCGTTCACTCGGACCGCCGGCGGCGTAGAGCGCCGTGAGCGCGGTACCGGCGCTGGAGATGCGATAACTGCCGGGCTGCTGCACATCGCCGACCACGAACACCTGGTTGCTGCGCAACCGTGCCACACTGACCGAGAAGCGCGTACTGCTGCCGACGCCCGAGTACACGCGCTGCAGCCGCGAGCGCAGCAATATGTCGAGATCACCGAGCGTGAGATTGGCCACCGGCACGGTGCCGACGACGGGAATCACCACGAAGCCTTCGCGCGTGACGTCGAGGGTGTAGGCCGCTTCGACGTCGCCGCTCAGGATGAGGACCAGTTGATCGCCGGCACCAAGCTTGTAGGACGCGTCAACCGGACCGCCGGCGTTGGCGTCGAACACCGTGGTTGGCTGCGAGAAGAGTGCGTAGCCGAAGAGCGTGGTGCCGTCGGGCGCGTAGCTGGTGCCGAGTCGCGCGGCATCAGCATCGTTGCGTTCGGTCGTCGCGGGGAAAGGAGCAACCGCGCCGGGGGCGCCGGTGCGGCTCCCGCTGAGCACGATTCGGCGAAGCGCGGCGGCATCGGTCGAGTCGACGATGCCGAGCGCGCGCACCGCGTTGATCAGCGAATCGGAAGGCGGTGCGCTGGCGTTGGGGGTCGCTCCACCCATGACCTGTTCCAGCAACGACTCCGGGTAGCCCGCGGCGCGTAGGCGCGCCCGCAGCTGATCGGCGGAGAGGCCGGACGCCTGAATCCGCTGCCGCAGTTGCGCCACCAATTCGGGGCGGTTCTGCACCAGATCCTGTGCTTGGGCCGGGGTCGGGATGTTGGCTGGCAGCGACTGCGCATGCACAGGCTCGACATCGGCGCCGGCCATGATGCTCGCCGCGAGCACCAGAAGCACTCGTGAACGGGACATCTTCAAAGATTCTGATAAAGAGAAAGGTCGTTCGTCAGGGAAATGACGAACGACCTTCCGGGGCTGTAACAGTGCGTTGCCGAACCGTGACGGTCCGTCCTGGCGCTACGCGGGGATGAGCGTGAGATCGTACCGCGCGAAGGATTGGTCCCGCGAGATGACGACCAGCCCTTCCACCTGCGCCTGGGCGATCAGCATTCGATCGAAGGGATCCCGGTGATGCGACGGGAGGCGTGCCGCGGCCTCCGCGTGGCGGAAGAGGACCGGCAGCTCGGTAAACGCGGAGGCTTCGACCGCCGCGGCAATCGTTCTGGTGCCGCTGATCTTCCCGAGTGCGGTCTTGATGGCGATTTCCCAGGCGGAGGCACTACTGACCAGCACCTCGTCGGCACTTCGGATGGCCTTCATGGCGGCAGGCGACAGGCGCGCCCCGGAGTCCCACCAGATCAGGACATGGGTATCGAGGAGCACGCGCACGCGAGGTCACTCCGCCTCGAACGAGTCGAGCACGCCATCGGGCAGCGGATCGTCGAACCCACGCGCCACCTTCCACATGCCTTTCCCCTGGCCTGGCACTCGACGATGGCGGGTGTCCTCCATGGGCACGAGACGCGCCATGGGATGCCCGGACTTCATGATCACGATCTCTTCGCCGGCGGCGGCGCGATCAACGAGCGCGGAGAGCTGGGTTTTCGCGTCGTAGAGTGCGACGGATTCGCGAACGAGTTTTTTGGGCATCTGCGTCCTCGGGGCGTGAGGGGCTGCAATAACGAATCGTACTCGCTTTGACCAATTTGGTCAAGTATAGATAGCGCTACCGAAGTTTTTTGCGCCGTGTACAACGGCAACGCCGTCTCTTTTCCAGCTCACCAATCGAACGGTGGCGCCGCTCAGCCACTCGTCGTCGACGGGACCGCTTACGGCATCACGCGTCTGCGCTGTCAACGCAACCACTCTTCGCTGAATTCCAGGAAGTATTACGCTCTGCCGGGTCTCGGAGGACGAAGATTCGCCGAGCAAAACCGCCTCGCGGGTCGACGCACTCTGCAGGACGAGCATCAGCGGCGTCCCCAATTTGCCTTGCACGACTTGGACGTTATCTAAATCTTCCGGGCGAACCACGTCGCTAAAGCTGGCGTCGTAGTCGGCCGACATCGGCTTCTTTACCATCGAGAAGCGACGAAAGCCCTGCTCAACAAAAGCGCCGTCGTTGAATGGCGCGGTCGCGAGCTCGATTGGCGCAAAGTGATCCAGCGTGGCGTCCACGCGAATGTTGGTGACCGTCTCAGTCTGCAGTCGCCGCAGCTGTTCTGACGGGCGTGCCAACTTGGGAACGAAAACCTTTTTGCCACGCGCATCGATCGTGGCAACGGCCCCGTAGACGACGTCGGTTGGATCGATAATCAGTCGTGCAGAATGGCCCGTATTGATCGAACTCTCGCCTTTCCATTTGGTGCCTTCTCGAAGCGGAATAGCCGATCGGGTGTCGTCAACGTCTACCCGTCCAGACAGTCGCACGCGCACGCTGTCACCATCAGCAGAGAATGCGGTGAGGTGCGCCGAACGCAATGCATAGCGACCTCCCGCTGGTTGCTGCGCAATCGATGCCCGGATGGCCGGCAGCTTGAGAGCGCTACTTTCGCCAAACACGTCGTAATTGACAATTTCAATCTCGAAGGAAGGAAGACTGCTAATTGGACGTGTCGAGTGCGGTGTGCTCACCGCACTGCCAAAAGAGGTCAGGGTAGACCAGAGCATCACAAGTGATGTGAGCACGAGCAGCCAACGGCCAGACACTTTTCGCAGGAACACGAGCGCAATCAGCGCAGCCATCGCCAGTGCATTCATCGGCATCGCGAGTCGTGCGAACTGGGACGTCAGCTCAAATCCAAATCCGGACCACGCGCTTCCGATCAACAGCGTAGCGAGAATGGTGCCTACGAACAACAAGGCGCCAGATCTGAATCCCCGTGTCGAGGCGGCAACGAGTGACGCGATGGCGATCCACGTGACCCAATTGCGCACACTTTCCCCGAGTACGCTAGCAATCAGTGTCGACTGCAAACCGCGAGCGGCAAGTGCGAATCCGGCGGCAACAATCGGCAGCAGAACGAGCAAGAGTAAAATCGACATTGCCTTGGCGAGTAGCATGCCACGTGGGCTCACCGCATGACCGATTGCAAATCCTTCACGGCGGATCGGCGTGTCAATTTGCACGAGCGTCACCGCTGTGATCATCCCAATGGCGACCACGATATGGGGAAGCAGAAACTCAAGTGCTGGAATTGCGATCAGCTCGAGACCGACGGCAATCGAGACGGTCAATGCGATAGCGTACAGCGCGATCCACCACCGTACTCGTAGGAGATCGAATCGCACCAAGTGGAGTGCGTGCGCGATCGTGCTCATGCGCCCCCCACCGTGTTGCGCGTGCTTGGTGTCGCCAACGCCAGATACAACTCCCGTAGCGTGACCTCGTGTTCATCGACCGCCAGCAGCCCGCCGGGCACCACCTCAATCACCGCGTCACGCCCGATGCCGTCACCGAACACCGACACGCGCTGCCCTGACTGCTCCACGCGCACCCATGACTCGGGACGCGAAGCCGGCAGCGGCGCACCCGGCGCCAACGTGAACTCCAGCCGACGATAGCGCTCGCGCAGTTGCTCCAGTGGCGCCGACACATCGATGCGACCATCACGCAGAAATCCAACCCAGTCCACCATCATCTCGATCTCCGCGATGTCGTGCGTGCTTACCAGGATCGTCCATCCATGCTCGCCCGACGTCTCCAGCAGCCCGCGCACCAGCTCTTCCTTGACGCCGACGTCCATGCCGGTGAACGGCTCGTCCATCAGCAGCAGTCGAGGCCGCGAAGCCAGTGCACACAACAACGCCGCCTTCATGCGCTGCCCTCGCGACATGGTGCCGACCTTCTGCTTGGCATCGAGGTCGAAGCGACGACGCAGCTGCGTGGCGAGTTGCGCGTCCCACGTGGGATAGAGCGGCGCGCAGTACGCCTCCATCTGTTCCAGCCGCATCCACGTGGGCAGCTCCTGCCCTTCGGCCACGTACGAGAAGCGCTGCCGCTGCGCGAGTGACATGCTGCGCACGCTGTCGCCGAACAGCGAGACCGCGCCGGACTGCACACGCTCGATGCCTGCCAGTAGTCGCAGCAATGTGGTCTTTCCGGCGCCGTTGGCGCCAAGCAACGCGTACATCGCGCCCTCAGGGATCGTGAGATCCAGCCCTCCCAGCACAACCTTCCGTCCATACCGGTGCGAAAGCCCCTGCACCGTTACCACGTTCGATGATGTCATTGCAATCACTCCGACGTTGCCGCACGACGCGCGGCATCCTGTTGAGTTCCACCACTGAGTTGGCGCCATCGCGACGCCAGCGCTTGTGCCACGTCCTGCTCCTTAAGGCCAAGGCGCATGGCCTCCACCACCAGTTGCTCCACCGGCTTGGCCAGCAACGTCCTCTTGTCGGCGGCCGATGACTCGGCACCGACCGCCACCACCGTACCCACGCCCGGCAATACCTCCAGCACGCCATTCCGCACCAGTTCGGCCACCACTTTGTGGGCCGTATTCGGATTGATCTTCAGCACCTGACTGAGCTCGCGAACCGACGGAAAGGGCGATCCTGCCGGTAGCACGCCCGACACCACCGCCTTGGTAGCGGCATAAACCACCTGCCGATACGGCGACTCGCCGGGGACGAGAGTAATGGGAAACGGGAGCATAGTGTACTAGTTGTACTAGTACAGCTAAAAATCAAGACACGCCGTAGCTTCTCCTCCGTCCTCTCACACTCGGAGTTTCGATGTTCGCATTCCCGAGGCGCCCCCTCGCGATCGGTGCGCTCCTGCTCGCCGCTCCCGCCGTGGTGTTCGCTCAGTCGGCCAGCGGCAACGCCAGCGCTCGCACCGGCGCCCCGCGCCCCATTTCGCCGGCCGACATTTCGGCCTGGAAGTCCATCCGCGGCGCTGCCCTCTCTAACGATGGCGTCTGGTTCGCCTATACAGTCGCGCCCAACGAGGGCGACGCCGAGGTGGTGGTCCGTCAAACCACGACCGGTGGCAAAGAGCACCGCTTCCCGATTGGCGAAGCGCCGGCGGCAGCAGGTGGTCCGCCGGGCGGCAGCGGCAATGCCGCGCTGCAACTCTCCGGCGACGGCCAATGGGCCGCTATGCTGGTGTATCCCAAGGCGGCCGATCAGAAGCGCATGCGCCGCGAACGTCGCGCCGTGCAGTCGAAGCTCCGCCTGGTGAATCTGGCCACCGGTGAAGCGCGCGAGTTCGACAAGATCCGTCGCTTCTCATTTGGCGGTGACTCGCCGAAGTGGGTGGCGATGCAGGCGTATGCTCCCGAAGCCGGTGGCGGTGGTGGTGGTGGAGCTGGCGGCGGTGGTGGCTTGCCCGGCCCCGGTGCACCGGGCATGGGCGGCAACCCGATCGGCGGCGCCGCCGGTCGCGTGGAGGGCACCGACCTGCTGCTTCACGAGCTCGGCACCAACGCCAGCTTCAACGTCGGGAACGTGGGCGACTTCGCCTTCGATGACAAAGGTCGCTGGCTCAGCTACACCATCGACGCGCGCGATCAGCTCGGCAACGGCGTGCAGCTGCGCGACCTCGCCAGCGGCACCGTGAAGTCGATCGACGCCGGCAAGGCGTTGTACCGTCGCCTGGCGTGGACCGACAGCTTCCCGGCCTTCGCCTTTCTCAAGGGCACCGTCGACAGCGCGGCGACGGATACGACCTGGTCGGCCGCGGCGGTGTCTCGCGTAGGTTCGCCGACGCAGCAGATGATCACCGTCGGTCACGGCGGCACGGCGCCCCTCCCGAATGGCATGGAAGTGAGCCCCGAGCGCACACCGCGCTGGCTGGAGCAGATGGACGGCATCGCGATCGGCCTCCGCGTGGCCACACCACCGGTACCGAAGAGCGAACAGCTGGAAGACGACGATCGTCCGTCGCTCATTCTGTGGCATGGCAAGGACGCGCGATTGCAGTCGATGCAGATCGTGCAGGAGAATGCCGACAAGAGCTTCTCGTTCCTCGCCACGTACCTGCCCGCGACGCAGAAGGTCGTGCAGCTCACCGATAATGTGGTCCGCACCGGCACCCTCGGCGCGCGCGATCGCTACGTGCTCGGCACCGACAATCAAACGTACGAGCGTCAGAGCAGCTACGATGGCGTGCAGCGTCGCGACTTGTATCTGATCGATGCCCGCACCGGCACGCGCGTGCTGGTGAAGAAGGAACTGCGTGGTACGTCGTCGCTCTCCCCCGACGGCAAGGCGGTGCTCTTCTGGGACGACGGCAACTTCCACGCGTACGACGTGGCGACCAAGGCGATCGCCAACGTGACCGCGGGTGCGCCGGTGTCGTTCATCGACACCGAAGACGATCACAACGTGGACCGGCCGAGCACGAACATCGTGGGCTGGAGCAAGGACGGACGCTTCGCGCTCATCAGCGACAACTACGATGTGTGGCGCATCGGTATGGCGGGGAAGAGCTGGACGAACCTCACGGTGAACGGACGGGCCACGCGCACGCGTTACGCGCGCGTGATCAACACCGATCCGCGCGAGCGCAACATCGACCTCGCGAAGCCGGTGTACATGGCCGCCATGCAGGCGCTCACCAAGAAGGAAGCCATCGTGCGCATCGACCCGGCCAAGGCCGGCGCGGTGGCGATCACGGGCTGGCGCGATGCGCGTCATGCGCCGATGAAGGCGCGCGACGCCGAAGTGTGGGTGTCGTCGATTCAGACATCCACGCGGTTCGCAGATTACTGGCGCGTGAGCTTCGGTAACGGTGCCATCGCCGATTCCACGCGCTTGTCGGAGGCGAATCCGAATCTGAACGGCGTCGCGTGGTCGGCGGGGTCGCGCCTCGTGAGCTACGTGACGGAGAAGGGCGACTCACTGCAGGGTGCGTTGTATCTCCCCGCTGGGTACGAAGCAGGCAAGAAGTATCCGACGCTGGTGTTCATCTACGAACTGCAGTCGGATGCACTGAACAGCTTCTACTCGCCGAACTTCTCGAGCTCGCCGAACGCGCTCATCGGCGTACACAACTCACGCGGCTACGCCGTGTTCCTGCCGGACATCGTGTACAAGATCAACGATCCGGGCATGAGTGCGGTGTGGAGCGTCGTGCCGGCGGTGAAGGCGGCAATCAAAACGGGCATTGTGGACTCGGCCAACGTGGGCTTGCACGGTCACTCGTGGGGCGGCTACCAGACGGCGTTCCTGATTGGCCAGACCAACATCTTCAAGAGTGCCGTGGCGGGTGCGCCGCTTACCGATATGGTGAGCATGTACAGCTCGGTGTACTGGAACTCCGGCAGCACCAATCAGGGCATCTTCCAGAGTTCGCAGGGTCGCTTCAAGGGCAACTTTCTGGACAACAAGGACGCCTACGAGCGCAATTCGCCGAACCGCTTCGCCGACAAAGTGAAGACGCCGCTCATCATTTTGCATGATGACAAAGACGGCGCCGTCGATTTCAATCAAGGCATCACGTTCTACAATACGCTGCGTCAGCTCGACAAGGACGTGATCCTGCTGGAGTACGTGGGCGAGAATCACGGCTTGGCGCAGCTGAAGAATCGCAAGGACTACGACCTGCGACTGATGGAGTACTGGGACAGCTACCTGAAGGGTGAGAAGGCGCCCGAGTGGCTGGCCAAGGGCATTCCGCGATTGAAGCTCGAGGAGCATCTGCGCGAGCAGAAGAAGAAACTCGAGGGGAAGAAGATCGCGATGTGATCACACCGGTCGGCGCTACTTCACGTAGCGCCCGATCAGGTCGAAGCGGTTGCGAGGCCATTCCATGGCGTATGGGCCGGTGACGAGAAGTACTTCGTGGCCGGCCTTACTCACGTACCAGCGCTCCGGGTTTGGACCGGTGTGCAGCACCACACGCCAGCTCGGGACGTTTCCCCAGAGCGTGGAGACGACAGAGTCTCCCTGCACGCTCACGTTGATGGAGCGCGTTTTCTCGTAAATGGCCGGCGTAAGGTTGCGCGTCTGGCCGAGATTGATGTCAATGCTGCCGCGCCAGGTGGAATGCAGTGGCAGTGAACGGACAAGCAGGTGGAAGTACGACCGATCGGTGACGAGCAGTTGACCGGGTCGAATAGGGGTACGTGTCGAGAAGCGGAGAAAGCGGGGATTCGTCTTCTGCTCCAGTTCCTTGGGAAGGTGCACCACGTGGCTCTGCTCCAGTACCGTGTCTCCCGGCAATAGCTGCTGACGCACGCTTCCCGTGACGCTTTCGTTTCGACGCGCGATGAGACGCATGTCCGACCGGCGAATCCACGCCGTATCTTGGCGTGGGTATTGGCTCGAATTGAACGGCGACGATGTCACCACGCGCCACACCCGCACACCCTTGTACGTGGTATCACGAAACTCGATCGCCTCAGCATCGATCGGCATGTAGTCGTGATATGAACTCGCCGAGCTGCGCACGTAGCGTCGCGTGCCGGGCTTGACGGCCGTTGTGTCGAACTCGGTGATGGCGGGATAGGGCACCTCGGGTACGTCGGACGCCGACTGGGCGTAGGCGACGAGCGGCCACGGCGACAGCGCGCCGAGCGGTCTGTCGCTGGCCGGAGGTGGCGGGGCCTTCAACGCGGTGCTGGAATCGACGACCGTGGCGCGAGCCGCCACCGTCGGCGCGTTGGTGCGTGGCCAAAGTGCGAACGCCGCGATCGCGACTGTCGCGGCAACCGCCAGCGGCACCAGTCTTCGGGCGAGGCCGTTTGATTGCGCCACCACGTTTGTCGACTCGTGCGACAACAACACGCGCTCCTGGCGCGCACGTCGCTGCAGCGCGGCGCTCAAGAGCTCACCGGACGCGTCCATCGCGGGCGCCTCGGTGAACAACGCGTGCATCGATCGGATGTCACGCAGTCGCGATTGGCAGTTCGCACAGGCGTCGAGGTGGGCCGATGGCGCAGTGCCATCGTTGCCGGTTGCTTCGCCGCGTGCAACGCGTACCAGCAGCTCGTCGCTGAGGTGCCTGTCGAATGGGCTCATACCATATCTCCTAGCTGGCTTCGCAGCGCTTTGATGGCGCGCGACAGGCGGACTTCCGATGTGCCGGGCGTGATACCGAGCATCGATGCGATCGTGGCGTGCGAGTGTCCCTCGATGACGCGCAACACGAACACATGCCTCAGGTTCACCGACAGCGCTGCGAGGGCGCGCTCGATACGCGCCTCATCACCGGCCGGCTCCGGGCCGCTAGCCGCAATCGTGTGGGATTCGACACCGTGCGGTACTTCGCGTCGATTGCGCACGCGACGATGCATGCCGAGCGCGTGTCGGGTGGTCAGGCCGCGCAGCCAGGCGGCGAACAGTCCGCGCTCCTCGTATCGACGCAGCGCCTCGGGGAGACCGACGAACACATCCTGCACCACGTCTTCCGCATCGGCGCGCTCCCCAGTCAATCGAAGGGCCAGTAGCAGCAGGGCGCCCGCATGCTCGCGGTAGCAGGCCGTGATCGCGTCCGGGCTTCCCGCGCGCAGCTCGGCGAGCCATTCCGGGCCGGGCGCGCGCAGGGGCGGGTCGTGGGGTCTCAACATGGAGGGCATTAGAGCCGACGGAGATTGTGCGTGCATATCTGGACTATGCAGACAGTTGGGAAAAGCTTTCATTTGGCGCTGCGGCCCGGCGCCCGGGCGCCCCGAGTTCCGTCTGGATTCCGAATGTAAGCTTCCCCGCCCGCCGGGCATTGGTCCAATACTCATGAGCCATTCCGCCTCCTCCTCGCTTCCAGACCCCAACGGCCAGCGGCCGGCCACGCTGATCTCGCTGCCGGCTATCCGGGCGGGCGATCCCGATGCGCTGGCGGCCTGCTACCGGGCGCATGCGCCCGCGCTGATGGCGCTGGCGCTTCGGCTCACCGCGTCGCGGCAGGACGCCGAGGACATCGTGCACGATGTGTTCGTGGGGCTGCCTGAGGCGCTGGCTCGCTACGACGAACGTGGACAGTTCGGGGCGTGGATCGGTCGCGTGACCACCCGCGTGGCGCTCATGCGTCAGCGGCAAGTGCGGCAGCGCGGGGATGTTTCACTGGCTGGCATCGCGGAACCGGCCGCCAGTACACCCGAGGGCGATCCACTGCTGCAGGAGAAGGTGCTGCAAGCGCTCGCGACACTCACGCCGCCACTGCGGCATGTGTTCGTCTTGCGGGTGATCGAGGGCTATTCGCACGCGGAGATTGCGGGACTGCTCGAAATCTCCACCAACACGTCTGAAGTTCGGCTGCATCGCGCGGTGCAACAGCTGCGCCGCTTGCTGGAGGCTGTGGTATGAACCGCCGTGCACTCTTCACTGACGATCGGGATTTGGCGGCGCTCGTGCGCGACGCCACCATGCTCGCGCCCTCCAGCGCGCTGCTGGATCGTGTGCATGCCAGTCGGGCCGATGGCCTGCGCGTGATGCTGCCCAGCGGTGATGCCGCCGCCGTACCGGTATCGCCCATGGCAACGACGTCGGCGATCGATCAACTCTCCGTCGAGCAGCTCGCGGGTCGGGTGTGGATGATCGTCATCGCCGTCGCGGCCACCGTGGTGGCCGCAGTGACGTCGCTGTGGCCGCACGACACGGCGACAGACGCGCTGCCGACCACCGCGCGGGCGGTCCCACGCCAGGCGGCGCCGGCAAATGTCGCCCTTGCAGACTCCACGACAAACGCCGCGCCTTCGAGTCGCGAATCGCTGATGGACGGTCTCTCGCCGTGGCCGCGCGTGGCCTTTGCGCAATCGCCGGGGGCGACCGACCGCAACGCGCCGTATCCCGGATTGTCCACGGTCGATGTGTCGCGCCTGAAGCCCGGCCGTCGCAGCTATCTGCGCAGCGTTGGCAACGCGTTGCACAGCTTGCTGCCCTACACGACGTACACGGTCGAGCTCGACTCGGCGGTGCTCGAGAAGCAGCCCACGTGGTGTCTGGTCACGGTGACACAAACCTCGACGGGGCTCGCCGAGAACAGTGAGCGCAATGCGCAGTACGACACGGTGTGGCTGCGACGAAACGACTTACGTCCGATCCGGCGGTCGCACTACGCGGGCTTCCTGCGCATGCGACAGACGTTCACCGACAGTATGCTGGTGGAGACGGACTCGCTCATCGCGCCGCCCGGCAAGACGCTGCGCAACGGGATGACGCTCATGCCGTTTCGAAACGGGACGCTCCGAACACTCGACGCGAGTGTCCCGTTTGTACCGACCGAAGAGACCATGCGGCTCGTGTTGCGCGCCTCCCCGTTGCACGAGCGATGGCGCGCCAGCGTCGGCACGCTCTCGGGGGACAACCGCTCGTTCGCCATGGGCGACCCCGAATATCTGAATCTCCGCGTGGATGGCTCGCGTGACATTCAGACGCTGAGCGGCCGCTACGCCACGTGGCGCGTGGTGCTGGAGACCGGCCCCAAACCGGAGGTCTGGTACGTGAGCAAGGAGACCGGCGAAACGTTGCTCACCGAGGGCTCCTGGGGCGTGAGCTATCCCGTCTCCGAGACGCGACTCATGTACGGATTCGAGGAGACGAAGCGTCTGCCGAGCGCCGGGAGTCGGTAGGGCAACGGGCGGACGTCATTGACGCCCGCCCGTTTGGGCTGCAGCATCAGGGTGTACGCGATGTGATTCTCGAAGCATCCCAAGGCCCCGGAGGTCCTGATGCACTTCGCTCAGTCGCTCTGCCCGCTCGCCGCCGTCCTGCTGTGGCTGTCGCCGGTACACGACGCCCGCTCCCAGATGGCTGCGCCTGCTAAATCGGCCGCACCGGCCGCCAAACCCGCGCTCAACGCGAATCGCGTGACCTATGTCGCGGTCAGCGGCGCCGACTACAACTTCTCGGCGCCGGATCAAGTGCCGGCCGGAGTCGTCGCCTTTAACCTCACCAATGCTGGCGCCGATCTGCACGCCCTTGCCCTGCTCGAGCTGCCGACCAATCACACGCTGCGTGAGTTCCTCGATATGTATCACAGCAAAGGCATCATTCCGCCGTGGATGCCGACGCTGGGTCAAACCGGGCCGATTGCGCCGAATCAGGAAGCTTTTCTGACCGTGCGCATGAAGCCGGGGCGCTACATCCTGGCCTGCCTCATTCCCGCTCGCGATGGCCGCGCGCATACGGAGAAGGGCATGGTGAAGATGATCACCGTGAAATAGCGCGCCACGCTACACGGAGCGCCACGCTGCCTCATACGCGGCCGACTACGTCTCCGGCAACGCCTCACCGGCGCGCCAGCCGTCGGTTCGCAACTGTTCGAGATAGGCCGTGACCCGTCCGCGCTCGGCGTGGGTGGGCAGCACCAGCACGTCGCCGTCGCGTGCCCACGCGAGCAACGCACGCACGGCGTCGAACTCACTTGGCGAAACCGTAACCCGATCGTCCGCTGCGCCGCACCGCCGGAGCTCGTCTACGAGCAGCGTCGGCAATTCCCCTTCAGGACGGCCGCGCAGTAGCGATACCATTTCCTTCACGACGACGCGATCAAAGGTCGCCACGCTCCACGCCGCCCGCGCGAGCGCCCGCAGCTGCTCATCATCACGATCTCCCGCGTTGCCGAGCACCAAGCCGCGCCGTGCCGCGACGACCGACGCGGCGGTGGCGCACAGCGCGCGAATGCCCTCGGGATTATGCGCGTAGTCCACGAACGCGGTAATCCCCCCGAACGCGTAACGCTCGAGACGTCCCGCGTTGTCGTGCACGGCCGCACCAAATCGGCGCAACGCAACATGCACGGCTGACAACGACACGCCGGCGCAACTCGCGGTCAGTGCCGCCGCCAGTGCGTTCTCCACGTTGTGGCGCGCCGCTCCATCGGCCGTGACGGGCATCTCGTGCACGCGTCCGGCGTCGCCCCACACGCCCTCGCGACAGAGCATGAGATGTCCGTCGTGCAGCACCGCACCATCGCCATATGCTTCGATGCCGTCGGCGACGAGCTCCGTGTCGGCGTTCATGCTGAACCACACGATGGGAACGGCGTGCACCGCTGAGAGACGCTCGCCGAGCGCCACAAGCGTGGGATCGTCGGCATTGAGTACCAGCCGCGCTGCTGGGCCGAGCGCGCGCGTGACGATGGCCTTGACCTCGGCCAGATCCTCGAGCGTATGCACGCCGTACTCCCCGAAGTGGTCGGCCGAGATGTTCGTGATCACCGCGACCTGCGCGGTGGTCGTGCCCAGTCCGCGACGCAGCATGCCGCCCCGCGCCGTTTCGAGGACACCCACCTGCACGTCGGCATCGCGCATCACGAGGCGCGCACCTCCTGGCCCGGTGTAATCACCAACACCCAGCGTACGCTTCTCGACATCCGACTCCACGAACACCCCGTCGCTGCAGCTCCAGCCGGTGGTCGCACCAGCGGCGCGCCACATCGCAGCCACGAGACGCGTGGTGGTGGTCTTGCCGTTGCTGCCCGTGACCATGATGAGCGGCACATCGCTCACGTCGTTCCATGCCACCGATGCCGATGGCGGCGCGTCACCATGGGGCCAGGTGCGCACACCGCGTCCGCTGCCGACACTCACGGCTTCATCGTCGATGCTGAATGCCAGACCACGCGTAAGCGCTCCCGCCGCCAGTTCGCGCACGTGCGGATGTCGCGCACACTCCTCGGCGTACTGCGCACGCAGCATCGGCGCCGCATCGGGCACCTCGCGCTGGCCGATGTAAGCTTCCGATTCCACCCACGCCATCTCGGCCACCGCGGTCGCGGTCATCAAGCCGTCCGTTGGCGCCGAGAGGTAGCAGGTGGCGTCGCCAATGCTGTGGCGTGCCACGAACTCGGTGCGCTCCCAGCCCAGCGCCTGCGTGAGTCGGCGTGCCGCGTACGGCCAATGATCAACCGCACGACGGGCGTCGTCATCGACGACGACGACCGTAACGACCGCGCCGGGCGTCGGGCCGTACCGATTCGGCCCCTGCAGGCGCCGACAGTCACGAATGTTCGGCGACGGATATTCTGGTTCGTCGACCAGCGCGTCGGTCAATCGCTGGCCTCAGGCACGAGAATCACGCCGCGTTCGTCGCGCATGAGCACGACGTCGTCGGTCACGCTGTTCCACTTGGCCGGCGGCTCGATCGTGGTGGCCGGACCGACGGTCGATCGCGCCGGTGTCGCATCGTCGGCCGGTGAATCTTCCGACACTTCGGCGCGCGGGACCGCACGCGCGGCCCGCGGCGGTGGGATCACGAGCTGTTCGTCATCCGGCCGGAAGTTGGTGATCTGCTTCCAGCCGCGCGCGAGCACGTCGGCGAACACGAGCACGAGATCGCCGGCCCTCGCCATCCGCAGCGCGCCTTCGATGGCCTCCTGCTCGTCGACGATCATCGTCACGCGATCGGCCGCCACGCCATGTGACATCAACGCGTCGCGCAGCATGCGCGGGACCTCGTCAGGTCCGCGTCCACGCGGCGAATCATCGCGCCGCACGATGTAATGATCGAAATCGCCAGCCGCCGACACCGCACCGATGGCCGCGATGTCTTCGTCGCGACGGTCTCCAGGCGCCGACAACACGCAAATGCGCCGGCCCACCGGCTTCATGCGATTCACCAGGTCGCACAGCGCCGCGATTGCGTGCGCGTTGTGCCCATAGTCGAAGAGCACCTTGAACGGATGCTCGTCGTACACATTCAGTCGGCCTGGTGCCTGGAAGAACGTGGTGTCGAACGTGCGCAGTCCATGTCGGATATCCTCGAGCCGCACGCCCATCGAAAACGCCATCGCCGCAGCGAACATTGCGTTCTGCACGTTGAACGTGGCGCGCCCTTCGAGCGTGGCCGGAATGAGATGCGTCCACAGCAGCGGGATGTGCGCCCCGCGATCATAGATCGTGATCATCTGCCCGTTCACACCGGCTTCCAGCGCGATGGCGCGGCCACCAGCGCGGATGTGCTCGCGCACGAGGTCATGCGCCGGGTCCATCGTCACGTAGCACACGTGCTTGGCCTTCGTGTAGGCCGCCATCCGAAGGGTGTTCGGATCGTCGGCATTCAGCACGGCGGTGTCGGTCGCGATTTCCACGACCGTGCGCTTCACCTCGGCCAACTGCTCCAGCGTCTCGATGCCCTTCTGCCCCAAGTGATCGGGCTGAATGTTGAGCACTGCACCGACGTCTACATGCCGCATGGCCATACCAGCGCGCAGCAAACCACCGCGTGCCGTTTCCAGCACGGCTACCTGCACCGCCGGATCGCTGAGCACGATGCGCGCCGACGTGGGGCCCGTCATGTCGCCTTCCACCGTGCGCTGTCCATCGATGTACACACCATCGGTGGTGGTGAGCCCTACGCGCTTGCCCGCCAGCTTGTGAATGTGCGCCAGCAGGCGCGAGGTGGTCGTCTTGCCATTGGTGCCTGTGATCGCGGCAATCGGAATCGTGCTCGGTGCGCGATCGGGAAACAGCATATCGATCACCTTGCCGGCGACATCGCGCGGGCGCCCTTCGCTGGGCGCCATATGCATGCGGAAGCCGGGCGCCGCATTCACTTCGCACACGGCACCACCGATGTCTTTATAAGATTCGGTGATGTCAGGCGTGAGAAAGTCCACGCCGCCCACATCGAGGCCGATGGCCTTGATCGCACGCACCGCCATCTCGGCGTTGTCGGGATGCACGACGTCCGTCATGTCGGTGGCCGTGCCACCCGTCGACAAGTTGGCGGTGAGGCGAAGGTACACATCCTCACCCGCCGGCGGTACGGTGGTGGCGTCGTAGCCCAGCTTGGTGAGCAGACCCATCGCCTGCTCGTCGAGTTCGAGCTGCGTGAGGACCTTCTCGTGACCGATGCCGCGACGCGGATCACTGTTCACGATGGCGATGAGCTGCTCGATGCTGTGCACGCCATCACCCGTGACCTTGCCGGGCTCGCGCTTGCTGACGGCCACCAGTTCGCCGTCGATCACCAGCATGCGGTGATCGTGTCCCGTGATGTAGCTCTCCACAATCACGCTGCGCGAAATCTCCTGCGCGCGCAGGAAGCCGGCGACCACCTGTTCAGGCGTGGCCAGGGCAATGGACACGCCGCGTCCGTGATTACCGTTGTACGGCTTGGTGACGACGGGATAGCCGATGGTCTTGGCGGCACTGATCGCCTTCTCCGCCGACTGCACCAGCCGCTGCTTCGGCACCGGGAGACCGAGGTTGGCGAGAATACGATTCGTTTCTTCTTTGTCGCCCGCGAGGTCGACCGCGATGTGCGACGTCTTGCCGGTGATCGTGGCCTGAATGCGCTGCTGATAACATCCGTAACCCAGCTGAATGAGACTCTGCTCGTTCAGACGGATCCAAGGGATGTCGCGCGCCTCGGCCGCGTGCACAATACTCGCGGTGCTCGGTCCGAGGGCCCGGCGCTGCGCGTAACGAATGAAGGCGTCACGACGCGCGGCGAGGTCGAAGCTCGGATCGGTGCCACGCGGTCGGAGATCTTCGGGCAGCAGATGGTGCAACAGATCGAGTGCCACTTCGGCCGCTTCGTGTCCGACATCGGCCTGCTCGTACTCGAACACCACGTCGTACACACCGGGCTGCGCGGTCTCGCGCGTCTTGCCGAAGGTGACCTTCACGCCGGCAATGTTCTGCAGCTCGATCGCCACGTGTTCGAGTACATGCCCCATCCACGTGCCTTCGTCTTCCGTCATGCGACGCACGAATCCACCGGCCACGCCGTACGAGCAGCCGTGCTCGTGCAAGCCCGGCAGGGCCTCCAGCAGCGCTTGAACAAACTCGTCACCGAGCCGCTTGGTGGGCCACTCTTCGAGCGCTCCAAGATCGAGGACGAGCCGGATGACGGGGAAATGCGCGTAGTGGCTCGGCCCCACGTACGTGGAGCGTTCGAGAATCTTCATGATGTGCTATTCGGCCGTGACGAGGGAGTCGCCCAGCGCGGCATTGAGCGCGTCGTGCGGAGATGTAGCCGACGCGGTGGCAACGGCCATCCTCGTGCGGAGATTGAAGCTCGCACCCGCCGCCAGCACATGCAGCGTAGCGCCCAGCAGCGTCACGGCTTCGCCGGGTTCCGCTTCGGCGATCGACGAAAACGAGACGTGCGTCGGATCGATAATCGTGATCGAACCGGCACCCATGACATCGATGGTATCATCCGGCGCAATAAACGCGGCCGTATCTTCATCGACACCAAGTCCGAAGGCGAACGGATTGTACGCCAGCGCGGTGAGCAGGCGCCCCAATCGATCGCGCTGCCGGAAGTGCTGATCGATGATGACGCGATTCGTGAGCCCGAGGCCCGCACACATCGTGACCATGCCGGCGCGGGGCGAGCTCCCCTCGGCGCCGTACGCGATCATGTGCTCGCTGAGATACGCCGCGCCGGCGCTGGTCCCGGCAATGTGCATCCCCGCGGCGTGCCGCTCCCGCAGCAGATGACCCACCGGCGTGCCGCCAAGCGTGGTCGAAAGCTTAAGCTGATTGCCGCCGGTGATGAACACCCCGGTGGCGCTGCCCAGCCATTCGAGCCAGTCGCCGTCGTCACAGTCGCTGCGCCGCTCGAAGTTGAGCGCCTTGGCCTGTGTCACGCCGTGCCGTTGGAATACGCGCTCATAGAACGCGCCCATGTCCGGCTCTGACGACGCGGTGGGAATGATCGCAATGCGTGCTGCCGCGCCGCCGCTCAACGCCACGAAGCGGTCGAGGATGGACGGGGTGAGCAGCTTGCCGCCAATCGGGATGATCCAACCGCGCATAAGTCGGGGATGTGCGTGAGCCGTGCGTACCGTTGCGTACGTCACCGGAGGCGTCGAGCCTTACGAAAGCTAACGCTGGCCGAGGCTGCTGGGTAACGTTCCCGGATGCTGCTGCTACGCAATGCGACTGTATTCGCTCCCGAATCGCGGGGGCAGATGGACCTGCTCGTCGGCGGAGAGCAGATCCTGTGGATGGGCGCGTCAATCGGAGCGCTGCCTCCGGTGCTCGACGTGACCGAGATCGATCTCGGGGGGCGCGTGGTCATTCCCGGGTTGGTGGACGGCCATGCGCATCTCACCGGCGGCGGCGGCGAAGCCGGCCCGAACACGCGCGTGCCTGCCCCGCCCCTCTCGCAGTACACGCTCGCCGGTGTCACCACGACCATCGGCGTGCTTGGCACCGACGACGTCACGCGGAGTACCGCCGAGCTGGTGGTCACGGCACGCGGACTGGTGGCCGAGGGGCTGTCGGCGTGGTGTCATACGGGTGGATACCATGTGCCGCCAGTCACGCTTACCGGCAGCGTACGCGGCGACATTGTGCATATCGACCGGGTGATCGGTGTGGGCGAGCTCGCCCTCAGCGATCACCGCTCGAGCCAGCCCACGCTGGACGACCTGCTGAAGGTGGCGGCCGAGGCGCACGTGGGCGGCATCATGACCGGCAAGGCGGGCGTGGTGCATCTGCATATGGGAGACGGGGTGCGCGGCCTCGACCTGGTGCGCCAGGCACTCGACGCGAGCGAGATCCCGGCGCGGGTGTTCAACCCCACGCACGTGAATCGCAAGCGGGCACTGTTCGAGGAGGCGGTGGCGCTGGCCCGTCGCGGGTGCGTAGTGGATATTACGTCGTTCGACGTGTCGTCTGAGGAGGATGCCTGGAGCGCGGCGGATGCTCTCGAGCGTTTCTGGGCCAGCGGGGCGCCGGCCACCAACGTGACCGTGAGCAGCGACGGGGGCGGGTGTCTGCCGGTGTTCGACGCCGATGGGCGGGTGGTCGAGATGGGCGTCGGTCACGCCGGCAGTCTCTTGGAGACCGTGCGCGAGCTCGTGGCCCGCGGACACGGCCTCGATCGGATCCTGCCCGCCTTCACCAGTAACGTAGCGGCACTGCTCCGCCTATCGGCCAAGGGCTCACTCCGAATCGGGGCCGACGCAGACCTGGTGGTGCTCGACGCCGAGTACAGAGTCCGCGACGTCATGGCCCGTGGCGTCTGGCACATTCAGGACGGAATGACCGAGCGCCGTGGCACCTTCGAGACAGCGTGACGCCCGTGTCCTGACACGCCGGAGACGCGTCCTGAAAAATCGGTCGGTTTCGGGTTTGTGTAAGGAAACAAGTATTGACTTAATCGCCCTTTAGCTGGAAGTTGGGCGTCCGGCTGTCGTTCGTGACAGCAGGCAACTGTTTCACGACATAGGTGTGTGGTCGCCGATCCCGACGTTGGGGTTGGCGCTAAGAGGGAACCCGGTGCGATTCCGGGGCGGCCCCGCCGCTGTAAGGGAGGACGAAGGAGCAGCACGCCACTGCGCACTCAGGGTTGGGTGCACGGGAAGGCCGCTCCGGAGGACGAATCCCGAGCCAGAAGACCTACCAGACACTGGAGTCCGCGCGCACCCTCGAGGGAGGGCACGCCGGGGATCGCTGTGTGCCGTTCACTTGAATGGCGCCGGCTCCGCTGGGCTCCTTGCTGCACATCGCAAGGAGCCTTTTTCGTCGCCCGGCGTGTGAGCTGGGGGGTGGGAAGCGCAGGTCCTCGGGGGTGTGCATTCAATCGCTGGTTCACCCGAAGGAGGCACACTTGGCCGTTTCCGTCGCCCCCCGCAGTTCCGAGTTCCGAGCCAGCTACGACGCCGCCGGCATCAAAGCGGTCACGCAGGTCGTCAAGCGCGACGGCCGCTCGGCCCCGTGGGATCCGGAGTGCATCACCCGTGCGATCGCGCTGGCGTTCTACGCCTCGCGACACGACGATGCGCCGAACCCGCTTCACAACGACGCCGCGCATCGCTTCGGACTCGGCTTCACCGACTTCGCCGACGTCTGCGCCATCACGCAGCTCGTGGTGAACACGGTCGAGCGTCGCGCGCAGGATCATGTGCCCACGGTCGAAGAGATCCAGGACATCGTGGAAATGATGATCGCCGCACGTGGGCATTGGGACATTGCCAAGCGCTACGTGTTGTATCGCGCCGCCCGCGCCCAGCATCGCATCAACGTGCACGGCGAGAACGGCCTGCAAGACTACATCTTCCTGTCGCGCTACTCGCGCTACCGGGAAGATCTGGGTCGCCGGGAAACGCCGTCGGAAGCGTTTACGCGGGTGATGGACATGCATCGCGACCACTTCGCCGATCGCGTCGATCTGCCGGTGGCCGGCTTCGGTGGACGCACGCTGCGCTCGCTCATGGCGGAAACGGAGTCCGCGTTGCAGCGTCGCGCGATCCTGCCCTCCATGCGCTCGCTGCAGTTCGGCGGCCGCGCGATCGAAGCGAACAATGCGCGCATGTTCAACTGCGCGTTCACACACATGGATCGGCTCGACGCCTTCAAGGAATCCTTCTTCCTGCTCATGTCGGGCACAGGCGTCGGCTTCAGCGTGCAGAAGCATCATGTGTCGCAGCTCCCCGCCTTCCCGCTCCGCGCGGCGGAGAACGAGCTGCCGGTGGTGCACTACATGGTGCCCGATACGCTCGAAGGCTGGGCGGATGCGCTCGACGCGCTGATCCGCTCGTACCTCGACGGCACGAAGGTGGAGTTCAACTACAGCGCGATCCGTTCGCGTGGTCAGTCGCTGCGGACCTCGGGCGGTCGCGCCCCGGGTCACTTGCCGCTCAAGAAGGCGCTGTTGGCGGCTGAACGCATGCTCGATCAGGTGCCGGGCCGCGCGCTCCGCCCCATCGAAGTGTACGACATCATGATGCACGTGGCGGTTGCCGTGCTCTCCGGCGGGATCCGTCGCTCGGCCACCATCTGTCTGTTCTCGTCGGACGACGACGAGATGGCCGCGGCCAAGACGGGCAACTGGTTCGAGACCAACCCGCAGCGCGGCAAGTCGAATAACTCCGCCGTGCTCGTGCGCGAAACGGTGCAGCCGTCGGACTTCGCGAAGCTGTTCGAGTTCCAGAAGGAGTTCGGAGAGCCCGGCTTCTACTTCGTGGATGACGCCGAGTACGGCGCCAATCCGTGTGTGGAAATCGGTCTCGCACCTTATATGATTGTGGACGACGCGGCGCAGGCGAAGCTCGCGAAGTACGGCCGTCCCGATGTCGCGATCGGCTCGCGCGTGTCGGGCTGGCAGATGTGCAACCTCACGACCATCAACGCCGGCGCCTGCGACAGCGAAGAGTCGTTCCTGGCCTGCTGCCGTGCCGCGTCGTTGCTAGGCACGATGCAGGCGGCGTACACCGACATCCCGTACCTCGGTGCGGCCACGCGCGTGATCAACGAGCGCGAGTCGCTGCTGGGCGTGTCGATCTGCGGTATCCTCGATCGTCCGTCGCTGCTGCTCAATCCGTCGGTGCTGGAACGTGGCGCGAAGGAATGCCTCGACACCAACGCGGCGATCGCCGAACACCTCGGCATCGAGCCGGCGGCGCGTATTACGTGCGTGAAGCCGGAAGGCACCGCCAGCCTCGTGCTGGGCGCGGGCTCGGGCATTCACCCGCACCATGCACGGCATTACTTCCGTCGCGTTCAGGCGGCGCGCACGGAGCCGTTATACCAGTGGTTCAAGCTGCACAATCCGCACATGACGGAAACGTCGGTGTGGGATCCCGAGACGACCGACGTGATCACCTTCCCGGTGAGCGCCGAGCCCGACGCGATCCTGCGCGAAGATGTCGGCGCCGTGCAGTTCCTCGAGTACGTGAGACTGGTGCAGGAACACTGGGTGCGCGCCGGCCGCCGTCACGAGCAGTACAACCCGGGGCTGCACCACAACGTGTCGAATACGGTCACGGTGAAGGACGACGAGTGGGAAGCCGTGCAGCAGTTCATCTGGGACAACAGGGAATACTTCGCCGGCATTTCGCTGCTACGCGAAACAGGCGACAAGATCTACGCACAGGCACCGCGCGAAGAAGTGACGACCGAGTCGGACATGATTCGCTGGAATTCGTTGTCGTATCGCGAGGTCGATTACACTATGCTGCTCGAAGGTGTCGACATGACGACGCTGGGCGATACGGTGGCGTGTGCGGGTGGGGCGTGCGAGATCATTTAAGGACAGTGTTGCTCGCCTGAGCAGACAAAACACCCTAGGAAGCAGGAAGGAGGGTGTCAGGAGGGAGGAAGCAGGTGAACCGCGCGTGGTTCCTGCCTCCTCTTCCCTGACACCCTCCTTCCCAGTTCAAGGGGTCAGAGTCGTTGAACGCTCGCGTTCAACG